>JAGSPQ010000388.1 GCA_018262385.1 Myxococcaceae bacterium
CGCGGCTTCCGAAGAGACCGTCGAAGCCCAGTCGCGGATGGAGGCGCTGAAGAAGATCCCGCTCTTCCGCCACCTCACCTACAAAGAGCAGACCGCGGTGCTGTCGATCGCCACCACCCGCACCTTCCCCGGTGGGCGCGAGATCGTCACCGAAGGCCAGCCGGGCGAAGAGCTGTACGTGGTGATCCGCGGCCGGGTCGCGATCGAGAAGAACGGCGTCGAGATCGCCGAGCTGCGCGCCGGTGGGCACTTCGGCGAGATGGGCCTGATCGACAACGCCCCGCGCTCGGCCACCGTCCGCGCCACCGAGCCCACCCGGGTGATGGTGATCGCGCGGCAGGACCTGATGACCTTGATGAAGCGCGAGTCGATTCTCGCGGTGAAGATGCTCTGGAGCTTCGTGCAGGTGCTGTCCGACCGGTTGCGCGCGACCAACTCCGAGCTGTCGGAAGCCCGGCAGGAGCTCGCAGTCGCCCAGGCGATTCAACCGTTCGCCGAAGAGTGACCCGCGCGCTCAGCACGTGGCTGGTGCTGCTTGCGGCCGCCACGGCGCACGCCACCGTCTACGACACCTACGGGTTCGGCCCCCGCGCCGCGTCGATGGGCGGAGCGATGACCGCCGAGGCGAAGGACTACAGCGCCACCTTCTACAACCCGGCCCTGCTGGTCGAGCGCAAGGACGTCAACTTCGGCCTCTCGTTCCAGTGGAACAAGCTCGATGGCGAGGTCTCGAAGAAAGACAACGCCCGCACCCTCGACTGCACCTACTGCCAGGCGCCCGACTCGGTCGGCTACACCCTCGGGCTGCTGTTCCCGCTGGGGGGCAAGGTCAAGAACCGGGTCGCGCTCGGCGTCGCGCTCTACGTTCCGTCCGGGAAGCTGGTGCGGGTGCTGGCGCCCGACCCGAACGCTCCGTTCTGGTTCCACTACCAGTCCCACCCCGAGCGGGTGACGATCCACGCGGGGGCGGGGATCAGGATCTTCGACTGGTGGACGATCGGCCTGGGCGTGCAGGTGCTGGCGGACATCGTCGGCTCGGGCGCGAGCGTCGAGGTCGACCTGTTCAACAAGACGGTGACCTCGCGGCAGATCGACGCCCACCTCGCCACCCGGGTGGCGCCGATGTTCGGGATCCAGATCAAGCCGAAGGACTGGCTGCGCTTCGGGGTCACCTACCGCAGCGAGATGGCGCTCAAGTACGAGATCCCCGCCAGCGTGAACCTCAAGGGCGTCGCCACCCTCGCGTTCGTGATCCAGGGCTACACCCACTACACCCCGCACATCGTCGCCTTCGGCGGGGCGTGGGACATCACCGACGACTTCACCGTCTCGCTCGACGGCGAGTACAACCGCTGGAGCGGGGCGCCGTCCCCCTACGTCGACCTGTCGATCGATCTGTCGGGCGACACGCTCAAGGCGCTGGGGCTCAACGACGCGCTCGACCTCGTCTCTCCCGTCCAGCCGCCCGGCTTCGCCGACACCTTCAACGCCCGCCTCGGCGTCGAGTACCGGATCAGCAAGCGGATCGCCGGCCGGCTGGGCGGCTTCTACCGCCCGACCCCGGTGCCGAAGCAGAACGCTCCGACGACCAACATCCTCGACGGCACCGCGATCGGCATCGGCGCCGGCATCGGCTTCAACTTCGACGATCCGCTCGAGGTGTTTCAGTCGCCGGTGAACATCGACTTCGCCACCCAGGCCCAGTTCCTGTTGCCCCGCGAGGCGACCAAAGAGCTGACCGACCCGGTGCCCTCGTACAGCTACAGCGCGAAGATGGTCGGGCTGACGATCGTCATTCGCTACGACTTCTGACCCCTCACTGCCGGGTCAGGGTGCCGCTGCAGCTGGCCTCGCAGGCGCCCGCGTCCAGATCGCCGCAGGTCGGGGTGCAGAGAATGTCGAACCCCGCGTCGGACGGCCGGGCGTTGCAGGTGCGGGTGTTGCCTCCGTCCGCGGTCAGGCCGCTGAGGCTGAAGCCGACGTCGATCCCCGCGTCGGCGAACGCGTTGTTGAGGATCGCGCCGCTGGTGGGCAGCCCGCCGAAGTCGGCGCCGGCGGCGGTGACCGAGCAGTTGGTGGTCGTGGTGACCGCCAGGTTCGCCACCGGCCCACAGGTGGTGTCGGCCCGCAGGTTCACCGTCTGGCTCGCGCACGGCTGGCGCGCCTGGCTGGTGGCGACCAGCAGGCCGGCGGTTCCAAGGAAAGCGATCAGCTCGAGGCAGCGACGCATCGGTTCACCTTCTGGGCATAGAGGACGGCGAGGCAGATCATCGGGACGGCAATCAGATCGGTCGGGTCACTGGCGATGCGCTGGGCGCCGATCCCGAGCGGGATCGCGATCAGCTCGACCGTGCGGCAGACGAAGTCGGCGGCCGCGCGCGAGACGCTGACCGGGATGAAGATCGCCAGCGTGGTGATCGCGCCGAGCCAGAGCCTTCGCTGCAGCGACCAGCGGGTGACGAACGAGAGCATCGCCGACACGTACAGGGGCAGGAAGAAGCAGCCCGCGAAGTCCGACAGCTTGCCGGTCAGCGTGTTGTGGAACGCCGCCTTGAGGAAGTGATCGTTGGTCGCCAGCAGCGCGACTGCCAGCAGGGGCGCCGGCGAGAAGAACTCTGAGGCTCGGCGGGTGGCGGGCATCGCGGACCGTCCCCTGAGCAAGCCACACGCCAGCGCCTCTTCAGAGGGAGCCGCCCCCCAATGGAGCGGCGATGCACCACCCGACCCGACACCGGGGTCAGGGAGCGAGGGACGGGAACACCCCTCGCCCCTCGAGTGTCATGAGCGCTAGCCTCTCGGGCGGCGGGTCTCCTTCAAATGCGCAGGTGGGTTGTCACCGGAGTCGTGGTCGTGCTCCTCGCGGTTGCGGGATTCTTCTGGCTCAACCCCGGGGAAGCCGAGCTGCCGGCCGAGCCGGTCGAGCCCGTGGCTGCTTTGCCGCAGTTCACCCCGGTCGAGGTGCGCACCCAGGACGAAGGGCTGACCCTCACCGGGGTGGTGCTCGACCCGGCCGGCAAGCCGGTGCGCGACGCCGAGATCTTCCTCGCCGCCAGCGGCCAGCAGAGCCTGGTCGGCCTCAAGTGCGCCGTCTGCGGCGAGCTGCAGCTGTCCTGCCGCGCCCGGCCGTCGGCGCAGACCACCGCGACCTTACTCAACGCCCGGCGGGGCGAGCTGGTGGCCGGCGCGACCGCCCGCTCCAACGCCAAAGGCGAGTTCCGCTTCGAGCACCTGGCCGGAGTCGCCTTCACCGTCTGGGCCCACGCCGAGGGTTTTGGCCACGGGCTGAAAGAGCGGGCCGCTCCGGGCGAGGCGGTCGAGCTGTTCCTGCCTCCGCTGCGGTCGATCGCCGGCAAGCTGCGCGACGAGGACGGCAACCCGATCGCGGGCACCGTCCGCGCGATCTCCCGGCGGCTGGCGGTCTTTCACCAGACCACCGCCGACGCGCAGGGGATCTTCGAGCTCAAGGGGCTGGGCGAGGGGCCGTTCTACGTGCTCGCCGAGGCGCCCAACAGCCTGCCCACTGCGCTGTCGCAGGTCGAGGCGGGCCCGGTGCCGCTCAAGCTCACGCTGCTCAAGCCGCGCCGGCTCGAGGTGACGCTCACCCATGGCGGAAAGCCGATCGACGGGGTGGTGAAGGTCGTCGGCGATCACCTCACCCGCGAGACGGCCAGCCAGCAGGGGCTGTCGGCCTTCCCCCAGCTCTACCCGGATCGGGTGATGGTGACCGCCGCGTCCGGCGGGCTGTCTTCCGCGCCGCAGGCCGTCTCGCTCGACTCGCTGGTCACCCGCATCAACCTCGAGCTGGAGGACGGCGGGCGGATCTCGGTGACGGTGATCGACGAGGCCGAGCAGCCGGTGCCGGATCCCGAGGTCGAGCTGCTCAGCCCCACCGGAGAGGTGCTGAGCAAGCGCAAGGCGCGCACCGGAGAGCTGGTGGGCTTCGGGCCGGTCGGGCAGGGCGACTACCTGCTGCGCGCGTCGGCGCTGGGGTTCGTCGCCGCGACAGTTCCAGTCAAGGTCGCCGGCGCCGAGGCCACGGTCGAGCTGCAGCTGCAGCGGGGCACCGCGATCTCCGGGCGGGTGCTCGACGAGTACGGCCGGCCGGCGCCCGGGGTGTCGGTGCTGGTGACTCCGACCGGCGACAGCGTGCTCGCCGACCAGGAAGGGAAGTTCGTCGCCAACGTCCCGTCGCCGGGGCTCTACGAGCTGCACGCCCACCACTCGGACTGGGGCGGCGGCAACCTGAAGGTCACCGCACCGAAGGCCGGAGTCGAGCTGCAGCTCGAGCCGCGCGCGGGGGCGCAGGTCACGGTGACCGTCTCCGGCCGCCGGGTCGAGGGCGCCAGCGTGGTGATGTTCATCGAGAAGGAAGGCAGCTTCCGCAGCGATCGGCCCTCGGGCGCCGACGGGGTGGTGATGATGCGCGGGCTGCCGCCGGGCGCGTTCTGGATGGTTGCCTCGCACGACGACTTCCTGCCTTCCGAGCGGCAGAAGGTGGTGATCGAGGACGGGGTGCTGTCGAAGGTGAGCGCCGAGCTCAAGGCGGGCGAGGCGGTCAGCGGCACGGTGGTGGACGAGGTGGGCGCTCCGGTGGCGGGAGTGGCAGTGAGCGTCGCTCCACGCGGCGCTGAGCCGGTGGTCACCGACGCGGGGGGGAAGTTCGAGATCCGCCCGCTGCGCCCGAAGGCCAACTACCTGGTGCGGGTCACCCAGCGCGGGCTCGAGCAGGCCGAGCGGGTGGTCGCCGTCGCCGGCGGCGAGCCGGTGAAGGTGGTGGTCAAGCGCGAGAAGGTCTTCCGGGGGCGGGTGCTGAGCGACGGCAAGCCGCTCAAGCGCTTCCGGATCGACGATCACGACGTCGAGAGCGCCGACGGCCGGTTCGAGCTGCCGCTGCCTTCTACCGAG
>JAGSPQ010000015.1 GCA_018262385.1 Myxococcaceae bacterium
CTGGCCCGCAGCGCGGCGCTCCACAACCAGCACGGGGTGCCGACCCAGATCCTCACCCCCGACGCCGCGCAGCAGATCGTGCCCCAGCTGTCGATGAAGGGCGTGCAGCTGGCGGCCTTCAACAAGGACGACGGGGTGATCTTCCCCTGGCCCTTCCTCTGGGGCTACGCGCAGAGCTGCCTGAAGAAGGGGATCAAGGTCGAGACCTTCACCAAGGTGGTCGGCTTCGAGCAGAGCGAAGGCCGGGTGCGCAAGGTGATCACCGATCGCGGGGAGATCGCCTGCGACACGGTGGTGGTCGCCGCCGGCGCCTGGAGCCCGCAGATCTGCGCGCTGGCCGGAGTGAAGCTGCCCAACCAGCCCCACCGCCACGAGATCTGCTCTTCCGAGCCGCTCAAGCCGTTCATGGGTCCGCTGGTCTCGGTGCTCGACAGCGGGCTCTACTTCTCGCAGTCGATGCGCGGAGAGATCGTCGGCGGCATGGGCGACCCCGCCGAGCCCGCCCAGATGCAGCTGGGCTCGACGATGCGCTTCCTCACCCGCTACGCCCAGGCGCTCACCGAGCAGATGCCGATCACCGGGCGGCTGAAGATCCTCCGCCAGTGGGCCGGGCCGTACGACGTGACGCCCGACAACTCCCCGATCCTCGGGCGGACCCCGGGGCTGCCCAACCTGCTGCAGCTGTCGGGCTTCGTCGGGCACGGCTTCATGATGGCGCCCGCGGTGGCCGAGCGGATGGCGAAGTGGATGGCCACCGGCCAGTCGGACGAGCTGTTCGAGAAGTTCACCCTCCAGCGCTTCGCGGACGGCAACCTGATCCGCGAGGACATGATCATCGGCTGAACCTGCCGGGTTGGCGCGTGGGGGAAGCCCGGACTACAGCGAGGTGGTCTTCGCCTTGGCCTTCGCGAGGTCCCTGGCGATCTTCAGGTGCTCCTCGAGCACGGGGATGGTGCGGGTGGCGTACTCCTTCAGTTCCTTCGCTTCCCCGGACTTCGCCTGCTTCTTGAAGAGCTTGATCGTCTTCTCGTGGTCTTTGACGATGTGCCTGGCGAAGGCGTTGTCGAAGTCGGCGCCCTTCATCGCCTTCAGCTTGTCGTAGTCGCGCTGGTGCTCGGAATCCATGCGGGTGGGGAGCATCACGTCGTAGGGGGCCACCGCCGCCTCCAGCTCGCGATTGGCCTTCTCGTGCTCTTTGAGGAGCCGCTCGCCGAGATCCTTCACGTCCTGGCTCTGGCCCTGCTCCTGGGCCAGCTTGCCGAGCTCGACTTCGGCCAGCCCGCCGATCGCGGCGTCGATGACGAACTCCTTGTCGCGGCGGCTGAGCTTCTTCTGCTCTTCCGCCTTCCCCGCCTCGCCGCGGGCGTCGTCCCTGGGCTTGAGCTCGGGCTCACTCTTCTGGGGGTCGCTCTGTTTGCTCGGGGGGTCCTGCCGGGGCGCGTCGTCCTGCGCCCATCCGGTGAGGCTGAGCATGAACACCGATGCGACTGCTGCTTTGAAGACTCTGGATTTCACGGTTCGCTCCTGGAAGCTCGCTTTAAATCAGCGCCGCCTCGAGTGCCGCGTGCGAGCAAGCCGCAGCAAGGACGGCACTGAGCAGCAGATGCAATTCGAGCGCCCAGCGCAGGGCGGAAGTTTTGCGCCGGCGCACAATTGCCCGCGAGGAGCCGCAAAAACCGCGCTTCAACCTTCGAGTGAGCCGCGCCTGGCGCCGGTCGGCTCGGCGGGAGCGCGCATGGTTAGCGCGTGACGCGCAAACTTGTCTTGCCCCAGGCCGAGCCGCGAAAGCTCACCGGGCCCGGGCGCTGGGCCAGCTCGTACGCCAGCCGGCGCAGGCTGTGCTCGGCCAGCTTCTCCGCTCGCGACAGGTCAATGACTATCGGGGCTTCCTCCGGGGTGAGCGCGATCGCCCGCAGCAGCGCCTCCACCGACACCTCGTCCAGCACCCCGGTGCTCGTCAGCACGATCAATCCACTGCCCTTCTCCCGCGTGACTGAAAGCATGCGCTCCTCCCCCGGTGAATGGGTTCGGGGGGCAGCAGCAACAAGCGCGCCACCGCTACCGGAGATCGGGGAAGTCGGTCACCAGCCGCACCGGCGACGGGCGGCCGAGCAGGTTCAGCCGGCCGGGGATGCAGGCGACCGACATCGGCGCGTCCCTCAGCACCTCGTGCGACACCGAGCGCAGCAGGCTCATCGGGGCGTGCAGCGGGTTGGCCCCGAGCACCAGCACCTCGACCTGCTCGACCGCCGCCAGCGCCAGCAGCTGCTCGCCGAGGTGGCCCACGCCGATCTCGATCTGAACCCGGTGGCTCACCCCGGAGGGCAGCCCGGCCAGCGCGGCCCTGGTCTCGTCGTGCATCGTCTTCACCAGCGACGCATGACCTTCGCCGTCCGCCGGCACCGGGAGGCCACGGCGGGCGTACTCGTCGCGCGGCCACCAGATGCGCGCGGCGATCAGCTCGATCGGGCCGTACTCCGACAGCCGGCGGATCCAGTCGCGCGCGACCGCCGCGCTCCAGGTGTGATCGAGCGCGAGCATCACCTGCAGCGGGCCGCTGCCGCGGGTCCAGGCCTCGAACGGCTTGAAGTCCCGCACCACCAGCAGCGGCAGCTCGAGCCCGTAGGCGAAGGTGTCGAGCGAGCGGGTGTCTCCCACCACCAGCAGCAGCGCCTGCTTCGCGGTGCAGAACTGCGCCACCGCGTGCTCGAGCGGGCCATGGAGCACCGCGGTCTGGACGTCGACTCCGCTGCTCGCCAGCGCCGCCGCCTCGAGCAGCAGCGCCTCGTCGACCGCCGACTCGATCTCGTCGTCGGTGTTGCGGTTGGGCAACACGCTCACCAGCCAGAGCGGCTGGCCGTGCCGGTGCGCCAGGCCGGCGGCGACCTTGACCGCCGCGAACGAGGAGTCGGTGAAGTGGGTCGCGCAGACGATCGTCATGTGGCGGCAGCGAAGCAACGCGTGCGCCAAGGCGCGCCGCGCTGCTTTCGCGTTTCCGCCCAGCCACCTGGGGTGCTGCTCTAGAGGTTGCCGTTCTTGCTCAGCACCCAGAGGGTGGCGGCGACATCGCCCCCGCAGTCGAACATCCGCTGCGCGTCGCTGACCGTCGCCCAGCTGCTGCCGCCCTTCTCGATCTTGCCGTTCTCGAACGTCGCGACCGTGCTGCCGCCGACCTCGACGGCGTACTTGCTGCCGCGCTTGACCGCCTTGCCCTTGGTGCTGCCGCCCTTCTCGATCGTGATGTCGCTGCCCGAGGTGCGCACCGTGTACTGGGTGCTGCCCCCCTTCTCGACCCGATCGCCGTTGCACTTGTAGTCGGCGGCCAGCGCCGGAGCAGACAGCAGACACACCACGGCCATCGCCTTGAGGATCGAACGCATTTTTCGTGACTCCGGTTTTGCGAGAAGACTGCTGCCCCGCCTGACCCGAGGGCCAGGCGGCAGGTGCAGCTTCTTTCAGCCGACGATGCTGATCGGCACGCCGGCCTCGGGCTTCTTGAGCGCCTCGAGGGTGGCGGGAGACAGCGCCGCCTTCAGCGCGTTGATCACCGCCTGATCGCCCGCGTAGTTGTGCCCGGTGTGGCTGCCGAGCGCGGACATCACCTTGCCCTGGTCGATGTCGGCCGGGAGGTTGAAGCGGGTCAGCATCTGCGACCAGACCTCGCGATCGCGGTAGCCGTCGTCGACGTCCAGCGACTGGGCGAAGGCGACCACCGCGGCGAGCTTGCCGTCGACCGGAGCCAGCCGCAGGTGCCCCTTGTCCTGGAGGAAGCGGGTGAACTCGTAGACGCCGACGCCGCGCAGCGCTTCCTCGCTCATGTGCGAGTAGCGCGAGTTGACCTGCATCACGAACTCCGGCTTGCCGGTCTTGCTCTTCTGCTCGGTGAAGCGAATCAGATCCTTCTCGCCCATCTTCGGGTCGAAGAAGCCGCCGCCGATCACCTTCGAGTCGGGGTTGACGTGATCGAGGATCCCGCTGAACTCCGAGAGGGTGTTGATCATGTTCGCGCTGACCAGCACCTTGGTGCCGTCGAGGATCCCGGCCGGGCGATCCTGCTTCACCGGCTTGAACTCGCGCGCGGTGTCTTCGGCCACCTTGAAGGTGTTGAAGTTGAAGTGCTTGTCCAGGTAGTCGGCCTGGCCGTCATTGTCGCGGTCGAGCACCTTCTCGCGATCGCGGGTCGAGATCGGGGTGACGTAGTTGTCCCAGGTGCGGCCCCAGCCGATGTCGGCCGCGTCGTTCATCCCCTTGTGGATCTTGGTCCAGTCGTCCCGGCCGGCGACGCCGTCGACCAGCGCCAGCAGCGCCTGCACGCCCTCGCCGCGGGTCATCTGCCCGTTGCTGTCGGTGTAGAAGTTCGAGGCAGCGTAGGTGGTGACCACCTGGGCGTTGCCGTACTTCTCCTTCACGCCGTCGAGCACGCCCTTGCCGACGCAGAGGTTGTAGAAGAGCAGCTTGCCGTCGGCGCCGTCGTCGGTCTGCGGCCCGTTCTTGATCGAGGCCGTCATGTTGCGGCCCCAGTTGCTGTGCCCGTCGTAGCCGACGATCTGAACGTTCTTGTCGTTCATCGGCTTGAGGATGTCGGTGCCGCCCTGGTGCACCTGGATCTGGAACTTCGTCTCGCCGACGCCCGGCTTGTTGATGATGCGCTCGTAGGTCGAGACGCCGTGCTCGCTCTCGGGGCCGACCGGCTTGAAGCCCGCGTCTTTGAGGTTCTTGACGAACCCGCCCCAGAACTCGCCCTGGCCCACCGTCCACGAGAGGTTGACCTTGTTGTTCCCGCCCGCGAACCACTTGTCGTACGGGGGCTGGGTCGGCGCGAGCGTCTTCATCAGCACGTCGCTGATCGCCTTCACCGCCGGGTTCTTCGCCGCCGCGTCGGTGTTGCCGAGGTGGAAGACCATCGACTCCTGCAGCCGGGGGTTGGTCTCGTTCTTGATCAACGCCTCGTAGGTCTTCGCCATCGTCCCCTGCAGCGCGGCCTCGGGCGAGGCCTCCATCAGCTCGAGCAGGGTGGTCGCCGCCGAGGCGCGCATCTGCAGCGCCTGGTTCTTGTCCATCCCCGCCGGCGCCTGGCCGTCGGCCGGCACCCGCGCCAGCACCGCCTTGAGGTTCTCGAACACCTTGCCCCGCAGCTCGGCGCTGGCGGTGGCGAACGGGCTCTTGGTGCCCGGCGCGTCGTCGACCAGCTCGGCCGCGCGGTAGATCGCATCGCCCAGCTCGACGTCGTTGGCGGGCGGCTTGCCGTCGGCGTTGGCGGTGAAGACGCCGTTGGCGTTGAGGAACACCGGGCGGTGCGCGCCCGACGGGTCGAGGTTGATCACCTGCCCGCCCGGAGGAGGAGGCGGCGGCAGCTGGGGATCGATCAGCGACTTGAGCAGCTCGGCGGCGCCGGGCTGGAAGATGTCCTTGTGCTTGAGCAGCAGCGCCTTGATCTGCGTCTTCTCGTACGAGCTGACGATGCCGTTCGACTTCACCTGATCGACGAGCGCCTTCGCTTCGTCCGGCGTGAACTTGCGGTCGGTCGCGAACTGCTCCCCTCTGCGAGTAATGCTCATCACCATGTGCGGACTCCCCGGTTTGAACGCCTGGTCGAAACGGCGCGGAAAGTAGCACACGCGTCCGGGGGTCCTTGCGCAACACCCGCAATGTTAGTTATTCAGCACTCACCAAATGGGACGACCGCGACGGATTTCGGACGACGACATTGCGAGGGAAGCGCGCGCAGTCTTTCTCAGCCAGGGGCCGGGCGCCTCGACGGAGAAGATCGCGCGCAAGCTGGGGGTCTCGCAGGCGGCGCTGTTCAAGCGGGTGCCGACCAAGGACGAGCTGCTGGTGCTGGCGCTCTGTCCGCGCGACACCCCGCTGGTGCTCCAGCAGCTGCCGATGGGGCCGGACCTCGATCGCCCGGTGCCGCAGCAGCTGACCGAGCTGGTGCGCTCGCTGCTCGGGTTCTTTCGCGACCTGATGCCGGCGCTGCTGACGTTGAAGGCCAGCGGCGTGGCGCTCGAGCGGGCGTTTCCAGATGGGAAGGTCGCTCCGCCGATCAAGGTGCGGGAGGACCTCACCCTGTGGCTGAAGCTGGCGCACCGCCAGCGCAAGGTGGGGGGCGCGGATCTGAAGCCGATGGCCGAGCTGATCCTCGGAGCGATCGAGTCGCGCTGCCTGCTCGAGCACCTCGCCGGAGCGAAGGCCTCGGCCGCGGATGACCGGACCTTCGCGACCGAGATCGTCCGCGCGGCGTGGCACGGGCTGGCGCCGTCGACCTGATTTTCGTGACTGCGGACTCACCAATAAAGTGACGCCAGCCGCGGTGGGTGGTGTCGTTGGCCGAAGAAGATCCGGTACAGTCGCGCATCGTTTTTTTTCACCGGAGCCGCGCCAATGAAGAAGATCCAGGGCCCGAAGATCGCGTCCACCCGGGTTTCGACGCCGAAGGCCGCCGAGAAGGCCGCCGCCGCCGCGAAGCCCACCGCGGCCAAGACGGCCAGGCCGGCCGCCGGCTTCCCCCGCACCGCCTGGGCGGATCCGGCGAAGCTGGCGAAGTCGATCGAGACCGCGCACGCGCGGGAGAGCCACCCCCGGCTGGTCCACGCCAAGCCGGTGGCCCACGATCCGATCGGCGGTGAGCCGACCCGCCCGCCGATCGCGATGCGCTACGGCCTGCGACCGCCGGTGAATCCGCCGCCGATCGCGATGCGGTACGGCCTGCGCCCGCCTTCTCCCGGCCAGCCGCCCGCGCCGCCCGCGCCCCGCCCGCCGATCGCGATGCGCTACGGCCTGCGACCGCCTTCTCCCGGCCGCCCGACCGATCCCCCGGTGAAGCCGCCGCCGATCGCGATGCGCTACGGGCTGCGTCCTCCTGAGCGCCCGGGGATCCCGACCACGCCGCGCCGCGGCCACTCGGTCGACTGACGGAAGAAGGAGTGCCGAAGGTTCCGCAAACGATCCCCGCCGCGAAGCCCGCGAGCGGGCTGGATCGGCTCGTCGACTACAAGCGGTCGGCGTACGCGGTCTGGGAGATCACCCTCAAGTGCAACCTCGCCTGCCAGCACTGCGGCTCGCGCGCCGGCGAGGAGCGGGTCAACGAGCTGTCGACGGAAGAAGCGTTCGACCTGATCCGGCAGATGAAGGAAGCGCAGATCACCGAGGTCACCCTGATCGGCGGCGAGGCGTACCTGCGCCCCGACTGGCTGCAGCTGATCAAGGCGATCAACGACGCGGGGATGATGGCCACGATGGTCACCGGCGGCTACGGGATCTCGAAGCCCACCGCGAAGAAGATGAAGGACTCGGGGCTGGCCAGCATCTCGGTCTCGATCGACGGCCTGGAGGAGACCCACGACCGCCTGCGCGGCCGCAAGGGCTCGTGGAAGAACTGCTTCACCTCGATGAAGAACTTCAAAGAGGTGGGGCTCGACTTCGGCTTCAACACCCAGGTCAACCGGCTGTCGGCGCCCGAGCTGCCGGCGCTCTACCCGCTGGTGCGCGACGCGGGCGCGACCGGCTGGCAGTTTTCGCTCACCGTGCCGATGGGCAACGCCGCCGATCATCCCGAGCTGCTGATTCAGCCGGCCGAGCTGATTGATCTGTACGCGATGCTCGCGCGGGTGGTGAACCGGGCGAACTCCGAGGGCGTCTCGGTGCTGCCCGGCAACGACATCGGCTACTTCGGCCCCTACGAGTCGATCTTGCGGGCCAGGCACCAGCAGATGGGGATGTACTGGCAGGGCTGCCAGGCGGGCCTCGCCGGCCTGGGGATCGAGGCCGACGGGAAGATCAAGGGCTGCCCTTCCCTGCCGACCGATTCCTACGTGGGCGGCAACATCCGCGATCTGCCGCTGGCCGAGATCCTCCAGAGCAAGGAGCTGACCTTCAACACCCACGGCGGCACCCCCGAAGGGGTCGAGCACCTGTGGGGCCACTGCAAGAGCTGCGAGTACGCCGAGCTGTGCCGGGGCGGCTGCACCTGGACGGCGCACGTCTTCTTCGACAAGTCGGGCAACAACCCCCACTGCCACAGCCGGGCGCTCAAGCTGGCCGCTGCCGACGTGCGCGAGCGGGTGGTGCTGAAGCAGAAGGCGCCCGGGCTGCCGTTCGACAACGGGGTGTTCGATCTGATCGAGGAACCGGCCAGCAACCCCTGGCCGCACAACGACCCGCTGCATTTCACCTCGGAAAAAGTAGTATGGCCGCCCGGCTGGGAGCTCTGGCCGTCGTTCTGACGAAAACCTGGGGAGAGCACATGCAGGAGTACATGCTGAAGGTGAGTAAGAGCGCCGAGAAAGACGTGGCGCGCTACCTCGCACTCGATGCCGCGCCGTCGCACATTCGGTTGTCGACGCTCGCTCCGCTGTCCAACTGGGGCTACCCGCCAGAGTCACAGGCGGCGGTCTTGAAGATCCTCGAGCACGGACTGGTGATGGGCCAGGACGGCGGCAAGGACGAGGCTCCGCACGACTTCGTCCCCTGGCAGAACATCGCCTACCTTTCCGACGGCTCGGGGCTGTTCCGGGAAATGGGCAGCGGCAAGCGGTAGCCGCTACCACCGCTCATCTTTCAGGAGCCGCTGCCGGGACATCGCGTTCCGCAGCGGCTTCATCTTTGCGGGCGGGAAGCGCTTGCCCTCGGTGGTGAAGGCAAACGCGGTGAGCGCGTCGTCCGGCAGCGCGCGCAAGGGGGTGCTCAGCTGCGGCAGGTAGCTGGCGTTCTGGGTCACCGCCGAGAAGTGCAGGTGCAGCGCGGAGAGCCGCCCGTCGAGGCCGCGGGTCAGCTCGAAGTAGAAGAACGAGTGGCCCACCACCAGCCGCTGCAGCCCCGGCAGCTGGGCGGCGGCGTGGAGACAGCCCGCCACGTCGAGCGGCAGGTTGAGATCGAGCTCGAGCGAGTGGAGCTGCCGGGCGAGCGCGCTGCCCCACAGCCACTGCAGCTGCCGCGCTTCCCACGGCCACAGCGCGGGCGAGAGCTTGAGGCGGGTGAGCGTCGGGTAGGCGGTCATCTTCAGCAGCGCCGCCAGCTGCTGCCTGTTCCACCCCGACTGGCTGCCCGGCCCCGACAGCTCGAGCTCCTCCAGCGGCGGGCGGTGCTCGGTCTTCAGCAGCACCTCGAGCCCGAGCCGGAAGGCGCCGTGGAGGGTGTGGAGGGCGCGGAAGTTTCCCCCGCCCAGCTCGCTCGGGGTGGTGCTGTCGGCGACGGAGAGGTTGATCTTCTCGACCGTGTTCCAGCGGGGATCTCCGGCGGTCGCGCCGTTGAGCTTGACCCAGGCCTCGCTCAGGAAGCCCCGGGCCCACTTCTCTTCCCCGACCAGCATCTTCTGCAGCGGGCCGAGCCAGGCGGCGCGGTGGGTGTGGAGCAGCTGCTTCTCGCGCCGGGCGCCGGTGCTGGACAGCGGGCGGCGCTGCTTCTCGAGCTGCAGCGCGATGAACTCGCCGCGCGGATCGCCCCGCTCGAGCAGGTGATCGGCCAGCACCGCCCGCGGCCCGTCGGCGCGGGGGTGGGCGTAGACCGCGGCGAAGAGGGCTTCGGTGTCGATGGCGCGTCCCTACTGCGAGATGAAGAAACCGCCGACGCACATCTCGTCTTCCGTGCGCGCTCCCCAGTTGATCTCTTTGGACGCCTGCCGGACCCCGTTGATCACCGGCTGGTTGGCCTCCGAGTTGTCCCAGTGGCACTCGACCGAGAGCTTGTCGCCGGGGTTGAGCACTTTGTAGTCCTTGAGCGAGTACGGCAGCTGCCAGTGGAACTGCCACTTCGGAATGTCGACCAGGCAGTCCTTGCTGCCGTCGGCGCGCTCGATCTCCATCCGCGCGCTCTTGCCCCAGGCGTGCATGTGGGCGGTCGCCATGTAGAGCTTGATCGGCTGGCCGTCGAGGAAGCTGCGGTTGGCGAGCGAGAGGTAGGGAGTGGGATCCATCGAGAAGCGGTGGGTGACGTCGGCAGCGCCTTTGGGGATTCGCATCGCTCCGGCGGTGCTCATCCACTTCGGGTCGGCCCACGCCTGCACCGAGCCTTCGCGGCGCACCTTGTCCTCGAGCTTCAGCTCGATGCTGGTGCGGTCGGGCTTCGGGCCGCCGTTGACGATGTTGTAGTGGACCTGGATGAAGAGCTTGCTGCCGGGGAGGATCTTCAGCCCGGTCTGAGGCGGGAAGTCGGCGCCGAGGCTGCCGGGGACGAAGGTGCCGATCCACCCGCCTTCGCCGATCGGGCTGGGAAAGTTGTAGCACTCGTACCCCGCCCCGGGCGCCGCGTCGTCCTTCGCCTGGTAGGCGGCGACCGAGTCGGGGTGGATGAAGAACAGGTTGGCGTGGTGCACCAGCTGCGGCTGGCCGGGGACGACGTTGAAGCCGGTGATGAACTTCGGCGCGGTCTCCGGCCAGTCGAGGACGAAGCAGCGGTACTCGTCGGGAGACTTCTGGGGGAAGAACGGCTCGCTCATGGTGACGGTGCGATCGACCCGGCTCAGGCCGGTGGCGAGCAGCGACTGCGGCGCGGCGGTCTTCGGATCTCCCTCGGGCGCGGCCGAGTCGTACCAGAGCTCGAGCAGGGCCAGCTGATCGTCGGTGAGCGCGCCGTTGGGCGCGTACTCGGCGCAGGAATTCGAGGCGGGCCAGGGCGGCATCCGGCGCGAGGTGACCGCCGGGCGCACCCTGCCCTCTTCCGCCCGCATCATCGCCAGGCTGTCGAGCTCGAACGGGCCGATGCCGCCCGGGTGGTGGCACTGGCCGCACTTCTCCTTCACCAGCGGCTGGATGTCGCGGTGCCAGGTGGGCGGGCCGGCGACGGGGGCGCAGGCAGAGACGGCGAGGGCGAGGAGGATGATGGGACGCATCGGCGCCGCTTCTAGCAGAGCCGGGCAAACCGTGACCACCTGGTCACCACTCAATCGGCCGGAGCCGGGGGAAGCGGAGGGCGGCGGTCCGCAGCAGCCCCCGCTTGCGGACCCGCGCTCCGGCGGGGGCCTGCAGCTCGAACCGGGTCAGCGCGTCGGGCGGCAGGGCGGAGAGCGGCTGGAGGAGGATCCGATCGATGATCGGCTCGGCGCCGAGCAGCTGCAGGTGGAGCTCGCTCAGCTCGCCGTTCGGATCGCGGCGGAAGTGGAAGGCGGCCGAGCGGTGGGCGACGGTGAGGGTGTGGAGCGAGCTGAGCGTCCGCGCCCGCACCAGGGTGCCGGCGACGTCGAGCGGAGGGGCGCCGCCGAGGGTCAGGTTCTGCAGCCGGCGGGCGAGCCGGCTCTTCCACAGCCACTCGAGCTCGAGCGCGTTCCAGTAGGGAGCGAGGTCGAGCCAGAGCGAGCGCAGCTGGGGCAGCTCGGCGAGCCGAAGCAGCCAGTCGACGTGCTTCTTCGAGATCCCGCGCAGGGTGCGCTCGAGCCGGCAGCCGAGGTGCTCGAGCGGGGGCCGGTGGGGGCCGCCCGGGTCGGCGAAGCCCTTGAGCGCGCGCTGCCGGGTGGGCCGGCCCTTGAGCAGCACGTCGAGGCAGCTGGGGGTGGCGTCCGCCAGCTCGAGCAGCGAAGTCATCGTGCCGCCGGTGAGCTCGAGCGGCCGGGCGTGATCCGGCGCGAGCAGCCGCAGCTTCACCACCGTCGCCCAGCGCGGGTCGCCCACCGTCTCGCCGTGCAGCCGGGCCTGGGCCGAGGTGAGGAAGCCGCGCTCCCAGTGGGTGGTGAGCGGGAGGACCACGTGGGCCAGCGGCCCCAGCCAGGCCGACTCGTGCGCTTCGAGCAGCTGCTGCTCGCGCCGGGTGGTGGCGTGGGTCAAAGGCCCGCGGAGCTTCGCCAGCTGGAGGGTGATGAACTCGCCCCGCGGATCGCCCTGCTCGAGCAGGTGGTCGGCGAGCACCGCGCGGGGGGGATCGGAGTTGGGCGCTGCGTAGACGGCGGCGAAGAGCGCGTCGGTGGTGAACGACACGGGTTGGGCGTAGCACGCGCGGGGAAGATCGAGGTGGAGGTTGGGACCCCCGCTGGGCGGGGGCGGAGCACTCCGCCTTGGGCGGGCGGGTCGATGCGGGGGGGGTGCGAACGACGGCTGTAGGTCGCGGGCGACGCCGATCGGTGGGACCTGAAGCGCCTCAGCGCCCCCCGGGTTCTCCTCGCGAGTCCGTTGAGGCGGGACGGAAACGAAACCGGGCGCCGGAGCGGCCACTGAGCATCATCGGAGGGAGCGGTGACGAACCACCTCGCGAGGCCCAGCGCCCCGAGGTTCTCGTGGCGACGGCGTCGCGGGCGTCGGACGCTTCGAGAATCGATGGACCGCGGCCGGTCGTCAGGACGAAGACGAAACC
>JAGSPQ010000389.1 GCA_018262385.1 Myxococcaceae bacterium
GCGCAGTGGAAGGCGCGGAGGACGACGTGCCCGACGCGGTGCGGACGATTCGCGGCGTCAAGGCGACCGCGGGCGACGTGGTGTGCGGGATCACCGCCAGCGGCCGCACGCCCTGGGTGCTGGCGGTGCTGGCCGAGGCCCGGGCGCTCGGCGCGCAGACGGTGCTGGTGTCCTGCAATCCGGGGGCGGCGAAGAAGGTGAAGGCCGACGTGAAGATCCTGCCCGACACCGGCGCCGAGGTGCTGGCGGGCTCGACCCGGCTGAAGGCGGGCACGGCGACCAAGCTGGTGCTCAACGCGCTCTCCACCGCGGCGATGGTGCGGCTGGGCCACGTGGATCAGGGGCGGATGTCGAAGCTGCGGCCCACCAACGCCAAGCTCCAGGATCGGGCGGTGGGGATCGTGGCGGATCTGCTGGGCATCGATCGGGCGGAGGCGGCGCGCCGGCTCGAGGCGGCGGGCGATGTCCCCGGGGCGCTTCAAGTAGGAACGAAATCGCATTTCCGAGTCGATTGATTACGCTCGCCCGCCGTGAGGCGAAGCCGGGTGGTGGTGGGGCTGATCTCGGGAACCAGCGTCGACGCGATCGAGGCGGTGGTGTGCCGCATCGCCGGCACCGGCCGGACGGTGTCGCTGCGCCTGCTCAGCCACGTCACCCTGCCCTTCACCCCGAAGTTCGTGCGCCGGGTGATGGAGGCCGACTCGGCCCGCGAGCTGTGCGCGCTCAACTTCGTGCTGGGCGAGCTGTTCGCCGAGGCGGCGCTGGCGGCGATCGGCGTGGCCGAGCTGAAGCCCTCGCAGGTCGACGTGATCGGCTCGCACGGGCAGACGGTCGCCCACCTGCGCGGAGCGACGCTGCAGCTGGGCGAGGCGGCGGTGATCGCCGAGCGCACCGGGATCCCGGTGGTGAGCGACTTTCGAACCCGCGACGTGGCGGCCGGCGGGGAAGGCGCTCCGCTGGTGCCGTACGCCGACTGGGTGCTGTTCCGGAAGCCCGGCGAGCTGCGCGCGCTGCAGAACATCGGGGGGATCGCCAACGTCTCGGTGGTCTCCTCGAAGCTCGAGGACACCCTCGCCTTCGACACCGGCCCGGGCAACATGCTGCTCGACGCGGTGGTGCGGCTGATGACGAACGGGCGCCAGGGCTACGATCGCGACGGGAAGCTGGCCCGCAAGGGCGAGGTGATGCTCCCGCTGCTGAAGCGGCTGTGCCGGCACCCGTTCCTCAAGCGGCCTCCTCCCCGCAGCGCCGGGCGCGATCAGTTCGGCGAGTCGCTGGCCAACGTGCTGTGGAAGGAGTTTGCCGACCGGCCTTACGATCTGCTCGCCACCCTGGTGGCGTTCACCGTCGAGGCGACCGCGCAGGCCTACGAGAAGTGGGTGCTGCCGAGGCGGAAGATCTCGGGGGTGTGGCTGTCGGGCGGGGGCAGCCGCAACCCGCTGCTCGTCGCCGGCTTCAAGGCCCGGCTCGCCCCGCTGCCGGTCGAGCCGCTCGACGCGCTCGGCTTTCCCGAGGGAGCGAAAGAGGCCGCCTGCTTCGCCCTGCTCGCGTCCGAGCACCTGGAAGGAACTCCGCAGAACATCCCGGGCGCGACCGGGGCCCGGCGGCGGGTCCTGCTGGGGAAACTGACTCCATGAGGGGTGATCGATGAGCACGGTGAACGTGATGGCCCGCGAGATCGCGGCCAAGATCGTCTTCTACGGCCCCGGCCTGTCGGGGAAGACCACCACCCTCAAGCGGGTCTACGACTCGGTGAAGCCGGCGCACCGCGGCGAGCTGATGTCGCTGCCGACCGAGGCCGACCGCACCCTGTTCTTCGACTTCCTGCCGGTGAAGGTCGAGCGGGTGAACGAGTACTCGGTGCGGCTGGCGCTCTACACCGTGCCGGGGCAGGTCTTCTACAACGCGACCCGCAAGCTGGTGCTGCAGGGCGCCGACGGAGTGGTGTTCGTCGCCGATTCCCAGCCCGAGGCGGAGGACGCCAACCGCGAGTCGCTGCTCAACCTCGAGGAGAACCTCAGCGAGCAGGGGATCCGGATCGAGAAGTTCCCGGTGGTGCTCCAGTACAACAAGCGCGACATCGAGGGCGTCTCGTCGGTCGACCACCTGCGCACCGCCCTCAACACCCGCAGCTGGCCGGACTTCGAGACCTGCGCCACCAGCGGCCACGGGGTGCTCGACACGCTCAAGGCGATCATGCGGCTGGTGATCAAGGACCTGCGGCAGAAGAAGGTGGTGCCGGCGCGGCCGTCGCGGCCCGAGCCGCCGCAGCCGCTCGCCCAGGGTCCGGCCGACGGAGGGCTCGAGGGGCAGCTGCGCCAGCACCTCGCCGCCCACCCGCTGGGCGAGGTGCCTCCGATGGCGACGCCGTCCCGCGGGGTCCCGGCGATCACCGCCTCCGATCGGCCGATCGGCGTCGACCTCGGGCCGGCGTCGGCGCTGGCGCCCAGCGCGCTGCTCGATCCGGCCCGGGTGGCGGACACCGCCTACGCCGCGGGCGACTGGGACGCCTGCGTGCGCGCCTGCCAGGAAGGGGTGCGCCGGGCGCTCAACTTCACCGGCGAGGGGCCTCCGGGCGCGCAGGCCTACCTGCTCGGGCTCGACGGCCGGGATCTGCTCACGCTGGGGGCGCTGGTGAACAAGCACGGGCTGCGGGTCGACGACGCCGCGTTCGCGCTCTACGTGCTGATGCAGACCTTCGCCCGGCTGGCGACCGCCGGGCTGCCGCACCAGGGCAGCTAGGCGGCGTGCGAGGGCGGCACGTCGTTGGCGGCCAGCTTCGCCCCGGCCTCCGCCTCGCGCTCTTCCCGCACCAGCGACAGCGCCTCGATCGCCATCCGCACCACCAGCGGGCCGAGGATCGCACCGAACACGCCCCAGGCGGCGAGGCCGCCGAACACCGAGACGAACAGCAGGAACACCGGCAGGTCGAGCTTGCCGTAGCGGGCGAAGATCGGCCGCAGCACGTTGTCCATCAGCGAGATCAGCAGGCCGAAGGCGACCATCACCAGCGCCTTCACCGGGTGGCCGGTGAAGTAGAGGCCGGCCGCCACCGGCGCCCAGATCAGCGCGGTGCCGGTGATCGGCACGAAGCCGGCGATCCCGGTGAGCAGCCCGAGCACCACCGCCCGGGGCACGCCCAGCGCGAGGTAGACGATGATCGCGGTGAGCGCCTGCGAGGCGTTGGTGAGGCCGACGCCGATCAGCAGCCCGCGGCCGGTCTCGGAGAAGGCGGCGCCGAGGCGGCGCAGGTGGTTGGGGGCCAGCGGCAGGTGCGCCAGGGCCCACGCCCAGGTGCGCGGCCCTTCGACGAGAAAGCTCCAGGTTCCGAAGAAGAAGAGCACCGAGCCGATGATCGACTTCACCGCCGCGCCGGCCACTCCGCCGATCAGCCGGAAGGCATCCGTGCTGTGCCCCTCGAGCCAGGGCAGCAGCTCGGCGAGCGACTTGGGCAGCCGCAGCCCCTCGCCGCTCGGATCGCTGCCGGGAGAGACGATCGCCTCGAGGGCCGCCTGGGCGCTGGGCGACTGAACCACCACGCTCCACAGCTCGCCCGACCCGGAGACCACCGCGGCGACGAGCAGGCTCGAGATCGCCACCACCACCAGGATCAGCGTGGTCACCAGCACCGCCGCGGCCGACTGCCGGCCCTTCATCGCCCGGGCGAGCCGCTCGAGCAGCGGGCGGGCGATGATCGCGGTCCAGGCGGCGAAGATCACCGGAACCAGCAGCGGCGCGAGCGTGTACAGGGCCGTCACACTCAGCGCGAGTGCCACCCACGCCAGTGCGCCCAGCCGCGAAGGGTTCACAGGCCAGCCCTTAACCGGAAAGCAGCGCCAGCGCAGCCGCAAGATCTGCGGAGATTGGCGCCTGGATGGTCAGCCCCTCGTACTTCAGGCGCTCGGCATGCAGCGGGGTGCGGGCGAGGACCACCGAGTCCCCGGAACCGCCGAGATCTGTTTGCGTCAGCGGGGTCTTCCGCCCGTACTGGTGATCGAACAGCAGCGGGTGCCCGATCGACTGCAGGTGGACCCGGATCTGGTGGGTGCGCCCGGTGATCGGCTCGGCCTCCACCAGCGTGGCGGCCGCGAAGACCGTCCGCGGCTTGATCAGCGTCTGGGCGCTCTTCCCCTCTTCCCCTTCCCGGGCGATCCGCATCCGGCTCTTGCGCGCCTCGACCAGGGGCCGATCGATCAGCACCGGCGCCTCGAGCCGCCCCTCGACCAGCGCGAGGTACCGCTTGGCGACCTGGCCGCCCTCGAAGGCCATCGAGAGGGTGCGGTGGGTCGCCGCGTCGAGGGCGAACAGCAGCACCCCCGAGGTGTCGCGATCGAGCCGGTGCACCACCCAGACCGGCCGGCCCAGCTGCTGCTCCAGCCGGGTGCGGACGCAGTCGGCTGCCCCGTCGCGTCCGGGGATCACCGGCACCCCGGCCGGCTTGTCCACCGCGACGAAGCCCGGCTGCTCGAGCAGCAGCGGCAGGCTCACTCGAGCTGCGACGGCTTCCAGACGGTGACCGGGCCGTACTTCTCGACCTTCGGCTTCAAGTACGCGGCGTTGCCGACGAGGACAATCGTCTGCTGGCCCCCGTCGAAGAGGTGCGCGCGCGCGGCGTCGGTCGCGTCCTTCGGAGTGACGGCGCAGATCCGCTCGCGGTACTGCGCGATCCAGTCGCCCGGCAGCCCATAGAACGCGATGTCGGAGAGCGCGCCGGCGATCGCGTCGTTGGTCTCCAGCCGCGCCGGGTACAGCCCCGAGATGTAGCGCTGCACGGTGGCGACCTCTTTGGGCGACGGCCCCTTGGCGCGCATCTTCGCCACCTCGGCGAGCGAGATGTCGATCAGGCTCTCCACCGTCTCGTTCTTGGTGAACGACGAGACGGTGAAGGCGCCGGCGGC
>JAGSPQ010000390.1 GCA_018262385.1 Myxococcaceae bacterium
GTCGGCGTCCTTCAGATCGGCGTACAGCTTCTCGAGCCGCGCGAGCACCTCGACGGTGGGAGCGGCGACCCGCAGCAGCCGCTCGTACTCCTTCACCGCCTCGGCCTGGTTGCCCTCGTCGAAGCGCAGGTCGGCGAGGATCTTGCGCACCTCGGGGTCCTTCGGCTGCAGCTCGGCCAGCTTGGTGGCGGTATCGGCGGCGGCCTTCGCGTCCTTCGCCTCGCGGTGGAGCTTGAGCAGCGCCGACAGCACCGCCGGCTGATCGGGCCAACCCTTCACCGCCTTGTCGAGCTCGGCCCTCGCTTCCGCCGCCTTGCCCGCCTCCAGCAGCACCAGGCCCAGGCCGGCGCGCGCGCGGGGGTCGTCGTAGATCACCAGCGAAGCGCGGTACTGCGCCTCGGCGCCCTTCAAGTTGCCCTCGAGCGCCATCAGCTCGGCGAGGCCGGCGAAGGCGGCGGAGAACTGCGGGTCGTGCTTGAGGATCGTCTGGTACTCGGCCTTCGCCAGATCGCGCATCTTCCAGGCGGTGTAGGTCCGGCCCATGCCCAGGTGCACCCAGGGGTTCTCCGGGTTGATCGCGGCGATCGCCTTCAGCTGGTTCCACGCGTCGTCGGAAGGAAGCACCGTCCACGCGAGGTAGACGCGCGCCAGCACGTCGGCGGGGCGATTGCGGGCCAGGTCCTGGTACTTCAGCCGCAGGTCGTCGGCCTTTCCGCGCAGGGAGGCACTCTCGATCGCGCGCAGCTCCTTGAGCACTTCTGGCGCCGCCGGCAGCGCAGGCGCGGCAGTGACGAGGCAGGCGAGGAGCAGTGGGAGCATGGGGCCCCAAAGCTTACCCAAGGATTCAGCGTCCTGAGCGCTGGAGTTCCCTCAGTTTTCGGGCCGGGGGCTCGATCGCCGCCCGGACCCTCGCCGCCTGCCCCGCATGTCCGGTGCGCTCATAAAATTCCGCGAGCTTTCGCCCGGCGACTTTGCGCGACGCGGGTGCCTCGAACAGGCGCTTGAGCTCCTGCTCGGCCTCCTTGAGCGCGCCGGCCCGCTCGGCCGCCAGGGCCAGCTGCAGCCGCGCCCCCACCGCCTCGGGGTGCGAGCGGACGTAGAGCCGGTAGCTGTCGGCGGCGGCCTTGAAGTCGCCCTGTGCCAGCTGCAGCCCCGCGATCCGGAACCGCGCCTCGTCGTAGTCGGGCCGCAGGGTGAGCGCGATTTCGTAGGAGGCGATCGCCGCCCGGGCGTCGCGCCGCTCCTCCATCAGCATTCCCCACAGGAAGTGACCGCGGGCGTTCTCCGGGTGGTACGAGCGGGCCGCCTCGAGGTGCGCCTCGGCCAGCTCCAGGCCCTGCCCCCGCTTGAGGCGCAGCCGCGCGTCCTCCAGCCGGGCGAGGACCCAGTCGGGGAAGGCGACCACCAGCGCGTCGAGCGCGGCCAGCCCCGCCGCTTCGTCGGTCTGCTCGAGCGCGAGGGCCTGCTGGAGGCGGGCGGGGTCCGGGACCGCGGAGATCGCCAGCGAGACGGTCGCCAGCCAGAGGCACGCAGTCGGCATTGCGAAAACTGATAACACAGGGGGATGCAAACCAGACACGCGCTCGTGATCCCCGCGCTGATCGCGCTGGCCTGCGGAGTGGCTCCGCTGAAGGATCCCTTCTCCGGGCTGCAGGCGGGCGTCTGCCTCGACGACAGCGAGTGCGAGATCGGCCGCTGCCCCAACGCCTGCAACCTCGGCCAGCCGTTCTGCACCTACCCGAAGGTGTTCGCCCGCAAGGACATCCTGCGCAAGTGCCCGTGCGCCGAGACGCCGGCGCTCGACAGCTGCCAGCCGCCGGACGTCAGCGCCTGTGGCCCGCAGCCCGGGTGCGCCGGGCCGTTCGACGTCGACAAGCTGCGCGCCCGCTGCATTCAGGGGATGTGCGCCGGGCGGATGACCGACGGGGGCGTTCCTCCCTGAGGTGCGGCCGATCTCTGCCTCGGGACGCGGGTCGTCCTCGCGTGCGTCGCTGGAACTGCTAACACCCGGACCTTCGCATGGACCTGTCTGACGCCACGCTGCAGGCGCTGCGCTTCGAGGAAGTGCGGACCGCGCTTGCCAGCCGCACGCGGACGGAGGCCGGCAAGGCCCGCGCCCAGGCCCGCGGGTTCCTGCCGGGAAGAGTCGAGGTGCTCGAGTCGCTCGCGCTGACCGCCGAGGCGCGGACCCTGCGCACCGAGCCGCTGCTGCTGCCGCTGGGAGGGCTGACCGAGATCCGCCCCTCGCTCGAGCGCGCGTCGAAGGGCGCCCTGCTCGAGCCGCGCGAGCTGATGGCGGTCACCCACGCGCTGTTCGCCTTCGAGCGGACGAGCGAAGCGCTGCAGGCGCGCAAGGATCGGCTGCCGGGGCTGAACGCGATCGGCAAGGCGCTGCCCGATCTGGACGCCCTCGCCACCCGGCTCGAGCGCTCGATCGAGCCCAGCGGCGAGGTCTCGGATCGCGCCAGCCCGGCGCTCAAAGAAGCGCGGGACCACGCGCGCGGGCTGCATCGGGCGATCAAGGCGCGGCTCGATCGGCTGCTGCACGACGAGAAGTTCGCCGCCAACCTGCGCGAGGGCTACTTCAGCGTCCGCAACGAGCGCTACGTGGTGCCGGTGCTCGCCAGCTCGCGCGCCGAGATCCCGGGCATCGTCCACAACGCCAGCCAGTCGGGCCAGACGCTGTTCGTCGAGCCGACCGAGATGATCGGCATCGGCAACGATCTGGCGATCGCCCAGTCGCTGGTGCTCGAGGAAGAGCGCCGGGTGCTCAGCGAGCTGTCCTTCCAGGTCGGCAAGGCGGCGGGCCCGCTGGCGGCCGGGGTCGAGGCCTCGGCCCGGC
Organism: Myxococcaceae bacterium; assembly: GCA_018262385.1. Taxonomy (GTDB): domain Bacteria; phylum Myxococcota; class Myxococcia; order Myxococcales; family Myxococcaceae; genus JAGSPQ01. Next base: position 2,843 of record JAGSPQ010000390.1, read on the forward strand.
TCGACGAGCTGGAAGCGGCCGCGGGCCTGAGCGAAGCGCTCAACGCCTCACCGCCCGATCTGCAGGCCGCCGACGGGCCGCTGGAGCTCAAGGGGCTGCGCCACCCGCTGCTGGTGCTCAAGGGGCAGGAGGTCGTCGCCAACGATCTCGAGCTCCACGAGCAGACCCGCGCGCTGGTGGTCTCGGGCCCCAACGCGGGCGGCAAGACGGTCACCCTCACCGCGGTCGGCCTGTCGGCGCTGATGGTGCGGGCGGGGCTGCCGATCGCCGCCGACCCCGGCTCGAAGCTGCCGCTGTTCAACGCGGTGCACTCGGCGATCGGCGATGCCCAGGATCTGCAGGCCGGCCTGTCGACCTTCAGCGCCCACGTCTCGATGCTGCGCGACATCTGCAAGGTGTCCCGCCGCGGCAGCCTGGTGCTGGTCGACGAGATCGCCGCCGACACCGACCCGCGCGAAGGGGCGGCGATCGCGGTCGCGGTGCTCGAGGATCTGCTCGACCGCGGCGCGATGGTGCTCGTCACCACCCACCTCGAAGAGCTCAAGGCGCTCGCCCACCTCGACCCCCGCTTCGTCAACGCCCGGGTCGGGTTCGACTCGCGGAAGATGGCGCCCACCTACCGGCTACAGCTGGGCGCCGCCGGGGCTTCCTCGGCGATCGACATCGCGCGGCGCATGGGCCTGGCCGAGACGATCTGCGTCCGCGCCACCGCGCTCGCCCAGAACGCCGGCGGAGCGCTGTCCAAGGCGCTGTCAGCCGCCGAAGACGAGCGCCGCAAGTACCTCGACGCCCACGAGGCCGCCGCGAAGGACGCCGCCGAGGCGAAGGCCCTGCGCGAGCAGCTCGAGGCCGAGCGGGCCGAGGTCGCCCGCAGCCGGAAGGAGGAAGAGCTGAAGTTCCGCGCCGCGCTCAGGGCCGAGCTCGAGTTCGCCCGTGCCCAGCTGCGCGATCTGCAGGCGAGCCTCGCGGCGAAGGAGTCGCCGAAGGCCGCAGAGAAGGCGAGCGCCGAGCTGACCGAGCGGATCAACGAGCAGACCGTGGCCGAGCGCACCGCCCGCCAGGAGCTGTCGGGCGAAGGGCCGGCCGCCCCGCTCGAGCTGAAGGTCGGCGCGCGCGCGCACCACCTGGGCTTCGGAGCGGATGTCGAGATCCTCGAGCTCGACGGCAGCGACGCCCTGGTTGCCGCCGGAGCGCTGAAGACCCGGGTTCCGCTGAGCCAGTTGGGCCCGCCGCGCAAGAGCAAGCAGGCGAAGGTGTTTCCGGCCAGCAGCGCCAGCAAGCAGCAGGCGCAGCTGGAGAAGGCGGCGAAGTCCGCCCCCGGAGCTCCGATTCAGGCCAGCCCCCGGGTCGACGTGCGCGGGATGCGCGGCGACGAGATGGTGCGCGAGGTCGAGCAGTTTCTCGATCGCGTTTCCCGCTCGGGGGACGAGGCGGCGATCGTCCTGCATGGGCATGGCACCGGGGCGCTGAAGGCGATGCTGCGCGAGTACCTGGCGTCGTCGCCGTATGTGAAGACGTTCCGCGCCGGGGAGTCGCACGAGGGCGGAGACGGCGTCACGGTGGTGATGCTGCGCTGAGCTCGCTGGCAGGGAAGCAGGCGGGGGCAGTCGCCACGAGTCGTCGCGACGGGGTGGGTAGTGCGGGGCCCAGACACCTCCACCGCAGCCCGACCACCGACCGGGCGGCCCGTGGCGTTTGCTTGCGGTGGGATCTCCTCGGCGCCTTGAGGCGAGGCCGCTCACGGCAGGTGGCACCTGGTCATCCGCGCCCTGACGCCCGCCACCACCGGGGTTTCGGGCAGGTGGCTTTTGGCCACCTCGCCGCGACCCCCGTCCGCCCGGTCCGCCCGGTCCGCCCGGTCCCTGCCGCCCGCCGCCACCTTCCGGCCTTCCGGTCCTTCCGGCGGACCCGAGCCGAGTTGCAGCTCGGAACGTCGTAGGTGGAGTTCCCCACCCCCGCCCAGCGGGGGTCCCGCCCTCCGCCTTGGGTTTCGCAAACGAGAGCGACGGTCCACCCCGTCGGTGGTCGGCCCGCGGTGGAGGTGTCTGAGCC
>JAGSPQ010000391.1 GCA_018262385.1 Myxococcaceae bacterium
CCGGCGCCGGCGCGGCTGACACTTCGGCTTTCTCTATCGGTCGCAGGGAAAAGTTAGAATGCGACTGTCTGAGTTCTGAGCGCCGCCCGGACAGGGCGGTCGCGCAGCCGGGTGCGCACTTCGAAGTGACCGCATGCGCGGGCGCGGGTTTGGCGGTTGGTACAGCCGATGCTCCGTGGGCCGGCACTGTTCACGGAGGTCCCGATGATCCGACGCGTGCTGCTGGTGGTTCCGTTGGTGTCGACGCTGGCCTGCGTGACGATCGACGGCCCCCGCCGCGCGGTGAGCGAGCGCTGGGTCGAGACCCGCTGCGAGGGCCGCCCGGCGGCGGTGCTGGACGGGATGGTGCGCGATCGGGTGCGGCTGGTGTTCAGCGACTCCGAGCACTGCACCGAGATCAAGGAGACGAGCTACGTCAAAGAGAGGCGGCAGCGGCTGTCGGACCCGGTGCGGGGAGGGTTCGCCGCGGGCGCGGGGCTGATCGTGGCGGTGCCGCTGGTCGCGCTCGCGGTGGTGGGGGGCAGGCCAGCGGTCAACCGCTCCCCTGGGCTGGAGTACCCGCAGCCGGTCTACCCGAGCGTCCCCAGCGCGCTGGGGGAGCCGGTGATGTACGCGATCCTCGCCGCCGGAATCGGGACCGGGCTGGGCGCCTGGGAAGCGATGAAGGCCACCGACCCGGCCGGCTCGATCGAGGTCGCCGAGCGGACCACCACGGTGACGATGCGCCAGCGGGTGGTGAAGCGCGGCACGGTGAACGCCCCCGGCCTGGCGGTGGGCGGCCTGCAGCTGACCGCCGGCGCGCTCGAGCTGTCGCTGGAGGAGGCGCAGGGGCTGGCCAACGGCGAGCTGTACCTCGACGGCGCCCGGGTCGAGCTGAGCGGAGACACCAGCGAGCGGCTCGGCTTCCTGCCGATCTGCAAAGCCGCGATCGACGGCTACGACGAGGGGCTGCCGAGCTGGAATTCCAGCCGGCGGGTGAGCGCCTGGCGGCAGGCCCAGACCTGCGACCGGCACGGGTGGACCTTCGCCGAGCAGGTACGGGCGACCGCGATCGCCGCCGCGCCCTGAGCGCTTTTCAGCCGCGGGCGAGGCGGGCGAGCACTTTTCCCAGCCGCAGCAGCGCCTTCGGGTCGGGCTCGACGAACACCAGGCCCATCCCCGGCGCGTTGCCGGTGGAGCGGACCCAGGCGACGCGGGCGCTGAGCACCATCGAGGTGAGCGCTCCGGGGGGACGCAGATGGAGCTCGAGCAGCTGGCCGACCTCGGCCGGGGCGATCGAGCGGACGAACGCTCCCCCCTCGGACAGGTCGGCGAGGAACTCGCGGCGCGTCTGGCCCAGGTGGGTGAGGCGGACCTTCAGCGCGGTCGCCAGCCGGACGCTGCCGCGCATCGCCTCGGCGTCGAGATCCTTCCGGGCGAACGCGAGCAGCCGCTGGCTCGAGTCGTCGTGGGGGAGGAAGTCGACCCCGAAGCACTCCTTGAGCTGGCGGGAGCCCCGGTGCCGCGCCCACGCCAGCTGGCCCTCGAGCTTGAACTCCCGCAGCGGGTGCTCGACCTTCACCAACAGCTCGACCCAATCGCCGACCGCGCCCGGCGCTGGCCCGTCAACGGTCAGGCCGCCGAGCTTCCCGTTCGGGTAGTAGCGGCCGAGGAGATCGGACGGCGAAGCGACGACGAGCTCGGCCTGCACCGGTGCGCCTCAGTTGTTCGGCACGCTCTCGACGATCAGCGTGTTGTCGACGTGGGGCTCGCCGGCGACCAGCCGGGCGTGAATCTTCGCGTGGCTGGCGAACATCTTTCCGTCGGTGAAGACGCCGTCGGCGAAGAAGCCGACCGCGCCGGTGGTGCGAATCGACGGCAGCACCGACCAGGTCGCGCCGCGCCTGGCCAGCTTGAGGTCGCCCTTGGTCGCGTCCTGGTAGACGGCGTAGACCGTGCCGGCGGTGGCGCCGAAGATCAGCGCCGAGTCGGTGCCCACCCAGTCGGATTCGCCGGAAGCGGCCGCGCCGGCGCCGGTGTCGATCGTCTCGGGGGTGACGCCGGTCTGCAGCTGCGCCGCGTAATAGAACTTCAGCTTCTTGCTGCTGAAGTCGTGGTACCCGATCGCGACGCTCTTGGTCGACGGGTCGATCTTCAGGTCGGGGAAGTAGCCGGTGTCGCCGCTGTCATCGAGCTTCACCAGCGCGCCGGGCGTGCCGGTGGCCGACAGCTTGATCCCGTAGAGATCTCCGTCCGGGTTGTAGCGGGTGGCGCCCATCGGCGGCGGGGTGGTGCGCTTCATGAAGCCGAGGAAGGCCTCCTTGCCGTTGAAGCCGAGCGAGGAGAACAGCCCGACGCCGTCGGTGATGTCGTTGAGGTTCGACGGGTTGTATTTCTTCGAGCACTTCGCCGCCGTCCCGACGGTGACGCAGGTCTCGGTGTTGGCGTCGCAGCCGGTGCAGGTGGTGGCGGGCGAGTAGCAGTCGGGCCCGGTGCCGGGGTCGGCGCAGGTGTTGGTGGCCGAGCAGCTGTAGCAGGGAGGCGTCGGCCGGCTCTGGCAGGCGAGGGTCTTCACCGTCCAGTCGCTCGCGCTGGCAGGGGCGACGACGTTGGCGTGGGCGTACTTGAGCGCGGTGATGAAGGCCTTCGGGCCGGTCGGAGCAGGAGCGGGGCAGTCGGCGACGTTGAAGCTCGCCTCGGCGCCACGCTGGAAGTAGCTGACGCCCGGCAGGCCATCGGAGTCGACCGCGATCGAGGTGTAGAGCCCGAGGTCTCCGGTGTCGCCGTCGACCTTGTGGTTCGTCCACTTCCCGGCCGCGTCCATCACCGCCACCTTCAGATCGCCGTGGGTGACGTCGAAGTAGCTGACGTAGACGAGGCCGGCGTTGCCGGTGGCGATGTCGGTGTAGCGGCCGACGTCATCCCCCGGCTCGACCACTCCGCCGCGCGCGCCCGAGGGGCCGTACTTCACCGCCGAGGAGGGGACGCCGTCGATGTAGTCGAGGCCGAGCTTCACTCCGGCGAGGTCGTAGCGGGCGACGACGAGATCGCCGTACTGGCCGTCGTACTCGGAGACGAACAGGCCCTTGCCGGCCTGGGCCGCCATCGCGGAGAAGCGGCCGAGATCCTCGGAGCGCAACCCGGGCAGCTCGGCGCAGACGCACGCGACCGCCGGGAGGTTGCAGCTGTCCCAGATGTTGCGGGGATCCTTGAAGGTGGCGATGAAGCCGGCGTTGCAGGTCATCGGGCAGGCGGCGTTCGCGCGCCCGGTGGGGTTCGCGTAGTCCTGGCAGCGATCGATGTCGGCCACGCACCCCTTGCCCGCCTCGCACGAGCCGGTACAGGGCAGATCCGCCATGCACTCGTTCTGGAAGCACGACTGGCCTTCCGGGCAGGCGCCGAGCGGGCCGCACTGCTTGAACCGGCACCGGCTCGAGTTGCCGTAGGTGTCGGAGTAGACCTCGCAGAAGCGATCGCCCTTCTCTCCGCAGTCGACGTCGGTCTCGCAGGAGAGGAACTTGTCGAAGCACTTCTTGCGATCGGTCGGGCAGGTCTGGCCCGGGCAGCAGTCGGCCTCGGTGGCGCACTTGCGGTCGGCGAACACGCAGCACATCACCCCCGGCTTGTCCTTGGGGACGGCGCAGGAGAAGTGATCGGCGCACTCGAGGTTGTCGGCGCAGACGGCGTCATGGCCGACCTGCTGTCCCGCGACGCCCTTGCAGCTGTCGTCGATCGGCTTGATGCCCGGGCCACCGCACTTGCAACCCGAGATCGCGAACACACCGAGGCACAGGGCCAGCCAGAGCTTGGAAGACATGTATGCCCCTATAGCGCGCCAGCGTCGGTTCGCGCGAGACGGTGCTCCAGCATCGCGGCCGGCTGGGGCAAAGATGGAGTTTGACAGCCCTCGCCCACCGGAGTCGAGGTGGCCGAGCTCAGAGTGAGGGAGGAGGGGGTACAGGCGGTCACCCGGGTGACGAAGGTGGCCCGGCACTCCCGCCCGGAGGGGAGCAGGTGGAGGGTCTCGGTCTCTCCGACGAAGCCCTCGGGGCTGCGGCGCAGGTGGATCACCGCGGTGGCCAGCGGTGGGGGGCCTCCGTCGCGGGGAAGCAGATCCGGGGGGAGGGGGTGGCGGTGGGAGGTGTCGACCGGGCCGGCGTCCGGTGGCCCGGCGTCGGGCGGGCCTGCGTCGGGCGGACCGGCGTCGGGCGGACCTGCGTCGGGGGCCCCGGCGTCCTTCCCTCCACCGAGGCGGACGCCCGGAAAGCGCACGCCTGCGGCCGGCTTGCCCGCCCCGGCATCGGCGCGGGGAAACAGGCGGGTGGGGCTCCCGGCGTCGACTCCCACCGGCGGGAACACCCGGTAGACCCACCCCGTCACGTCCGCCCGGTCGTCCTCGAAGTGGTAGCGGAAGGTCGGATCGTCCTGGTGCTGCCAGTCGCCGGTGAGGGGCAGCTCGCAGCCGGGCGGGATCCGGATCGCGGGCGGGGGCGGCGGGCGAGGCTCGACCGGGGTGGGCACCGGCCGCGGGCAGCCGCAGAGGAGGAGGAGAAGCCAGGTGCGCCGCGGCATCACGAGAACGGCAGACCTTACTCGCCGGAATGCCGTGGTAACCTTTCCGGCCATGTCCTGGTCGAAACTTCTGGTGATTGCGCTCGGCGGAGCACTGCTCGCAGGTCCGGCGTTCGCGCAAGACGACGACGAGCTGATGCAGCTGAGCCCGAAGAAGAAGGCGGAACCGAAGGCCAAGCCGAGGCCCAAAGCCAAGCCGAAAGCTCCGCCCAGGCAGCCGGTCACCTCGAACGACGACGAGCTGACGCCGCTGACTCCGAGCAAGGGCGAGCTGGTGCTCAAGGCCCCTGCCGCTCCGCGCCGCGCCAAGGTGAGCATCGACGATCGCGAGCGCGCAGGTGGCGATCAACGGCAAGCCGGTCGGGACGGCGCCGATCGAAGAGCTCGAGGTCCCTCCGGGCGCCACCACGATCACCGTGCGCAAAGAGGGCTACAAGGATGCGACCCAGACGCTGAAGCTGGTCGCGGGCAAGGAGTACCCGCTGTCGGTGAAGCTCGGCCCGCCGGTCGCGGTGGCCCCGCCGATCGTCGCTGCCGACACTGATCGCCCCGAGAACCCCAACCTCGTTCCACCTCCGAGTGAGGACGTGGGGATCGGCACCACGATCCAGGAGTCTCCCCCGGTCTACACCCGCTGGTACTTCTGGGCCGGCGCGGCAGCGGTGGTGGCCGCGGTCGCGGTCGGAACCGCGGTCGGGGTCAGCAACAGCCAGCCGAAGCCGCTGGGCGAAAGGGCGATCTGCGGTGAGACCGGCTGCGACTCCTGCATCGGCTTCATGTGCTCGATCGCGCCGTCGGGAATCGTGTCGTCGGGAATCGCGCCGTTCAAGTTCTAGTGCTCCGGTGCTCGCGCCTCGGGTGCGCCTGGGTTGGAGCACCCGCGGTTTGCGGCTGACCCTCAGTGGCGCGCTCTGGGCCTCGATCGTCGGCCTGGCGGTGCTGCTCGGCGGCGCCTACGGGCTGATCAACCAGCGGGCGGAAGAAGCGGTCGGGCGGAACGCGCGCCAGCTTCAGGACGAAGCAATCTCGCGGGTCGCCACCGGCGTCGAGGCGTACATCGTCCAGGGCCAGGGCGTGGTGGCCCGGCTGGCGCAGCAGCTGATCGCGGGCCACTGCGCCGACCCGGAGTCGTGCCTGATGGCCGAGCTGCTCGCCCACCGGCACCTCGCGGAGGTCACGCTCACCCAGGGGGTCGAGCAGGGCGAGGATGAAGAGGGCCTCACCGTGCTCGCGGAGGAAGGCCGCCGGCAGACCACGGTGTTTCGCCGCCCCGGATCCGACGCCGAGGTCTGCACCCGGGTGGTGGCGAAGGAAGGCTCGGGGTACGTCGCGCGCACCCGCTGCCGCCCGCCGCACCTGGTGATGACCCAGACGGCCAGGCAGACGACGGGGGAGGCCCGGGATCCAACCGCCAGCTACGGCTTCAGCACCCCGGCGGTCTCCTTCCGGCGCGGCCGGACGCTGATGTCGGATCTGAGCTACTCGCAGCTCGACGACGTGTTGCCGGTGGCGCAGCAGCGGGTGGTGCTCCAGGCGCTCCAGGGGGTGGAGAACGCCGAGCACCAGCTGCTGGGGGTGCTGAAGGTCGGGCTGCTGGAGAAGGGGCTGAGCGAGTACGTCCAGCAGGAGCACGTCAACCGGGAGGACCCGAACGACCCCTACCGGATCTTCGTTGCCGACAACCAGGGCCGGCTGATCACCGGGCTCCAGGCGGGAGACCCGCTGGTCGAGATGGGAGACGACCTGCGGATTCAGCCGCTGGCGCTCGGGCCCGAGGTGAAGCGGGCGCTCGAGGATCCGGCGCTCCAGGCGCTGAGCGATGAGCAGCCGGACGGGCTGGGGACCTTCGCGCTCGAGGCCGCCCGGTTCCACGCCCGCTACCGCTACATCAAGCAGTCGCAGGACTGGGCGCTGGTGGTGGTCGGGCCCGACGACTACTACCTGAAGGCGCTGCGGGAGCAGCAGCGGCCGCTGTTGCTGGGGATGTCGGGCGTGTTTCTGCTGCTGTTCGTCGGCGGGGTGGTGGCGGTGCGGGTGATGCGCCGGGCCCTGTCGCAGATCGAGCACGAGACGAAGGGGATGACCCGGTTCGACTTCTCGGCGGCGACCCCCCACTCGCCGTTCGCCGACATCCGCGAGACGCTCTTCAGCCTCGAGCAGGCGAAGACGGCGGTGCGCGCGATGGGGAAGTACGTGCCGCTCGAGCTGGTGCGAAAGCTGTTCGAGGAGAACCGCGAGCCGACGCTGGGGGGGACGCTGCGGGAAGTGACGATCTTCTTCTCCGACATCGAGGGCTTCACCACCCGCGCCGAGGAAGAGCCGCCCGACGTGGTCGCCCAGTGGTTGGGCCGGTACCTCGAGGTGATGACGAGGGCGGTCCACGCCGAGGAAGGCACGGTCGACAAGTTCATCGGCGACTCGGTGATGGCGCTGTGGAATGCGCCGCGACTCAATGACGAGCACGCGGTGCTGGCGTGCCGGGCCGCGCTGCGCTGCCAGCGGGAAACCGGGCAGCTGTACGGGTCGAAGGAGTGGGGCGGGCGCCCGCCGCTGGTGACCCGGATCGGGCTCCACGTCGACTCGGTGATGGTCGGCCACTTCGGGGCCCCCGATCGGCTCAGCTACACCGCGATCGGCGACGGGGTGAACCTCGCCTCGCGGCTGGAGGGGCTGAACAAGCAGTACGGCACCACGATCCTCGTCAGCCACGAGGTGCAGCGGCGGGCCCAGCACCAGTTCGCTTTTCGCCGGCTGGACCTCGTGGCGGTGAAGGGGAAGTCGAACGCGATCCCGGTCTACGAGCTGCTCGGCGCGCTCGAGCAGCCGGGGCTGATCACCGAGGCGATCCAGCGGTACGAGCAGGGGCTCGCGCTCTACGTCGCGGGCCAGTTCGCTCAGGCGCGCGCGCTGCTGCTGCACAACCCGAAGGATCTCCCGAGCCAGGCGCTGGCCGAGCGTTGCGCGAAGCTGGAGCGGGATCCGCCTGCGCAGCCCTGGGCGGGGATCTCGTTCGCCCAGTCGAAGTAGCGGTCAGTTCCCGGCGACCTTCTTCACCGCGGTCATCACCTGCGCGTCGAACTCGGCGGCGGTGAGGCCCTTGGTCTCGATCACCTTGATGATCCGGCCCCGCTTGTCGATCACCGCCACGTCGCCCGCCATGCTCACCCCGAGGGTCTGGTAGAGGTCGAGCCCGAGCGCCGGCGACGCCTTCATCGCCACCAACGAGAACCCGTACTGCTTCGTCTCGGCGTACGCCTTCACGGGCACCGGGTCGGCGGCCTCCATGTGAAAGGCGAAGATCGCCAGCCGCTCGGCGGGGTATTGGTCGCGCAGCTTCTGGAACAGCTCGAGGGAGCGCGGGCTGAAGCTGTCCCGCTCGCTGAAGCAGGTGACCAGCACCGGCACCCGCTGGGTCTGGTAGCCGGGGAAGGAGTGCTTGTCGCCGTAGACGTCGGTGAACTCCATCGGCGTCGGGTACTTCGGCTTGAAGACCGACCAGCCGATCGCACCGAGGATTCCGAGGACGAACACCGCCGCGAGTGCGTTCTTCATGGGGCGGAAGTTAGGCCGCGCGATCGCCGCGGTCGAGCACTGGCTGGACTACGAGCCGCGCAGCTCGTCTTTGGCTGCGTCGCCCGAGTCGATCACCACGAACACGTCGGTGCAGCGGCCGACCCCGTAGTTGTCGAGCACGGTCGCCCGCAGCTTGTACGGCCCCTTCTCGGGGACCAGCGACGAGAGGTTCACTTCTCCCGGCTCGAAGTTGAACGCCTGCCGGCCGAGCAGATCGATCCGCTCCTTGCCCATGATCAGCCCCTCGGTGAAGCCGACCGCGGCGCGGTTGACCACCTTGCCTTCGGGGGTGAGCACCTCGATC
>JAGSPQ010000392.1 GCA_018262385.1 Myxococcaceae bacterium
GGCGAGGTCCACCCCGCGGATGATCTCTTCTTCCACCCGCCGGCGCCCGCGCCGCAGCATCTGCTCGGGCAGCATCCCGATCGAGAGGATGTAGCCGCGGGCGATCGCGCCGGTCGCCGAGCGGATCACCGGAGCGCGAACGCTCACCCCGAACGGCAGCTCGGCCACGAAGGCGCTGAACTGTTCGAGCTCGTCGGCGGTGAGCCGGCCGAGCGAGGGGTCGGTGAGCACCAGATCCTCGGGCCGCGTGTAGTGCGCGAGGAAGGCGTACGAGCAGCCCGGGTCCCGCGCGGGCAAGGGGAGGCGGATCGGCTCGCGGGTGACCTCGACGCGGCCGCTCGGACCCGCATGCAGAAGAGCGGCACTCCCGTTCAGCTCGCGCGACGTCGAGAGACGATCGCCGTCGTGCTGCGGGCCGCCGAGCGCACCGAGCGCGCGCAGGATGACCTCGATCTCACCCCGCGCCAGCCGCTCGCAGACCTCGGCGATCCCCGCCAGCGCCTCGTCCAGCTGCTCCGGGGTGATCGTCAGCGGCGGAGCGACCCGCAGCACGTTCGACTCGCCCAACGTCGGCAACACCAGCACCCCCGCCCGCTCGGCGATCGTCGAGGCGACCGCGTACGCATAGAGCCCCTGGTGCTGCAGGTACGACAGCAACATCCCCGCGTCGGGAGGCACCGGCCGCAGCTCGATTCCCCCCAGCAGCCCCTCGCCGCGCACCGCCGCGATCACCGTCGGGAAGCGCGCCGCCAGCTCGGCCAGCCCCGCCTGGAGCCGCACGCCCTTCACCGCGACCTCGGCGCACAGCGCGCGCACCTCGCCCAGCACCGCCACCCCGACCCGGCAGGCGACGTTGTTGTTCGCGAACGTCGACGAGTGCTTCAGCGCGAACCGTTCGTCCCAGAAGGCGGTCGTGGTCAGGCACGCGCCCAGCGGAAACAGCCCGCCCCCCAGCGCCTTCGCCACCAACAGCACGTCGGGGGTTACCCCTTCGCAGGCGAACATCCGCCCGGTGCGGCCCAGGCCGGTCTGCACCTCGTCGAGGATCAGCGCCGCTCCGTGCTCGGTGCACAGCGCGCGCGCGTGGGCGAGGTAACCGGCCGGCGGCAGGTGCACCCCGCCTTCGCCCTGAATCGGCTCGAGGATCACGGCCGCGATGTGCGCGCCGCTGGTGGCGAACACCCGCTCGAGCGCCGCCACCTCGCCGAAGGGGACGTAGGTGAACCCCGACGGCGCCGCTCCGAAGCCTTCCGCGTGGTGACGCTGTCCGGTCGCCGCCAGCGCGCCCATCGTCTTGCCGTGAAACGAGCCCTCGGCCGAGACGATCAGCCGCCGCCCGGTGCGGGAGCGCACCAGCTTGATCGCCGCCTCCACCGCCTCCGCCCCCGACGTGGTGAAGACGCAGCGCGTGAGCCCAGCCGGAGCCTGCCGGACGAGCTCATTCGCCAACGTCTCCGCCCACGGAGCACGGTACGGCTGCACCATCGCCGGCTCGCCCGCCTCGAGCGCCGCCCTCACCGCCCCGACCACTGCCGGAGCGTTGTGCCCGAGCGCGACCGCTCCGTACTGCGCGTAGCAGTCGAGGAACCGGCGGCCACTCGCATCGAACAGGTGCACCCCTTCGCCCCGTACCCAGGTGCGATCCATCCGGCACAGCGACAACAGCCGCTTCAGCGTGGGGTTGAGCGCCTGGCCCGGATCGATCTCGAAGTTCACGGGGCGTCGACTGGAGCAGTGCGCGTGCCACCTCGGACTCCCGCGAAACTTGGGTAGCGTGACTGCGCAACGCAGCGCCCTGCGCGATCGGGTGCGCAGCTGGAATGCCGGGCAGCAGAGTGGGTTGCGGGTGGCGCTCGGGCCGCGTCCGGCGCAGTGAAAGGAAGGCGGGTGCGATCGCCAGCGGCCAGGTCGTTCGTCCGGGCAGCCCGGACCTGGACAGCTCCACCGTGGCCAGACCACCGACCGGGCGGTTCGGCGCTCTTCCCCCGGGACCTGGCCCGGATCACCGAGCGCTGTTGCATCCGGCCAGCAAGGGCGGGGAAGGGGGCCGGTGGGGGGGGCGGCGAGGTGGCTTTTGTCCACCGGTCTGGGACCCCGGTCGAGGGGGTCGCCAGGGGGGGCCGGTGGGGCCGGTGGGGGTTGCGGCGAGGTGGCTTTTGTCCACCTGTCTGGGACCCCTGTCGCCGGGGTCGCCGGATCCGAGGGGGCCCCGCGGCAACCCGACGGGGGGGGCAGGCGCATCCCACGCCCACGCCAGGAAGAGTCCCGTGACACCGGGTCGGTGGTCCACCCGCGGTGGAGCTGTCCGGGCCCGGACTACCCGCCCCGAAGATTCGGCCGCTGGCGATCGCACCCGCCTTCCTTTCCTGCCGCCGCCGCGACGAAGCCCCGCCCTGCGCTGCCGGCTGCGCACCCGATCGAGTGCCGACGGGCGGCTGGGCGTGGCACGAACGCTGAATCCGTCACGCCCGATGCCTTCCCCCGGCGAGCTCTCCCTCCACTGGCCCCCACTCGAGCGGACCGGCCCGCGCCCTTCGGCGATCCTCAACCTGCTCCGCGCCGCCGGCGCGATCTCCCTGCTGATCGCCTTCGTCGGCTCGAGCCTCGTCCGCCTCTGGCTCGGCGCCCGCTCGGAAGCGATCTTCACCGGCCCGATTCGCCTCTACGCGAAGCTCACCCTGCGCCTGCTCGGAGTGAGGCTCGAGATCGAAGGGCTCGAGAAGCTCGACCGCCTTGGCGGCTACCTGCTGATGGCGAACCACGGCTCACTGCTCGACGTCTTCCTCTTCGGCGCCCTCTGCGCCCGACCGACCCTGTTCGTGGTGAAGAAGGAGCTGGGCCGGATCCCGCTCCTCGGCCGGCTGCTCCGAAGGTGCGGCCACGTGCTCCTCGATCGCGCCCACCCGGTGCGCGCAATGCGCGAGCTCAACCGCACCACCCAGACCCTGAAGTCCGGCGGTCGCGCGCTGATCTTCCCCGAAGGAACCCGGCACCCCGACGGCGTCCTCGGCCCCTTCCGCAGCGGCGCCTTCGTCGTCGCCGCCCGCGCCAGGGTGCCGCTGATTCCGATCGCGGTCCTCGGCGCCGCCGCCTGCTGTCCGAAGAACCCGCTCGCCTTCCGGCCGGGGCTCGTCCGGCTCGTGATCCTCGATCCGATCGACACCACCGCCTGGTCCGATGACACGCCCGACGCCCATTCCGCCACCGTCCGCGAAGCGCTCGCCGCGCCGATCGCCGCCTACCGCGACGCCGTCACCAGAACCGCCACCACGGCCGCGCCGGTGCCGGAGCAGGCGGAGGCTCCGGAGGAGGGCGGGGCACCTCGGCCGGCCTCGCCACCAGCTCACCCACCCTCACCGCCAACGCCGTCAGCGCCAGCGGACTCAGGGCCGGAGCGCACGCCAGCCGCACCACACACGGCTCGAACCCTCCGCTCGTTCCTCGCTGCGCGGTGGCGAACCCGGGCTCCGCTGGCGTGATGAACACGTGCCCCGCCGCCTCCAGCTCGTCGAACAGCACCTCGATTCCCGGTGCGCCCCGCTCCAGCCGTGCGCGGAAGTCCGCTTCCTCCCGCGCGTGATGGCGCTGCCCGTGTGCGATCGAGCCGCTGGCATCGGTCGCCCACGAGATGCTCACCCCCGCGTCGAGGCTGACGATGCAGCGGGTGAGGACGTGCTGCGCGTAGGAGCTGCCACTCATCGGCGTTGCATCCTGCCACTCGTCGCACAAAATCCAACCCGCCCGGGGTAAGTCGCCCCCCTTGCTCGCCCTCATCCCCTGGATCATCCTCGGCACCGCATCGGTCGTCTTCCCAGTGCTGTTCTTCATCCCCGCGCCGTACGGCCGCTACCAGCGCCGCGGCTGGGGGCCGTCGATGCCCTCGCGCGCCGCCTGGCTGCTGATGGAGTCGGTCTCCGTCTTCCTCTTCGCCTGGGCCTTCCTGACGATGAGCCCCTTTCACGACGAGCCCGCCGCCCTGTGGCTCGCCGGGCTCTGGCTGCTCCACTACCTCCAGCGCGCCTTCATCTACCCGCTCAAGATGCGCGACCCGGGGAAGGGGACCCCGCTGCTCACCGTCGCGATGGCGGTGGTCTTCAACTCGCTCAACGCGATCAGCAACGGCGCCGCGCTCGCTCCCCGCACCCTCGACCTGAAGGTCGTCCTCGGCGCGCTGATCTTCTTCGCCGGCTTCGCGATCAACCTCCACTCGGACGCCGTGCTGCGCGGCCTGCGAAAGCCGGGCGAGAGTGGCTACGCCATCCCCTACGGCGGTCTCTACAAGTGGGTCAGCTGTCCGAACTACCTCGGCGAGCTGCTCGAGTGGACCGGGTTTGCGATCGCAGCGTGGACCTTCCCCGCCCTGGCGTTCGCCGTCTTCACCTTCGCCAACCTCTTCCCGCGCGCGATCGCCCACCACCGCTGGTACCGCGAGAAGTTTCCCGACTACCCGAAAGACCGCACCGCGATCATTCCGTTCCTCGGGCGCCGGTAGCCGCGCAACTACTGCGCTTCGCGCACGCCGATCGCCAGCTGGGCCAGCCCCGCGCCCTTGGCCATCTCCATCACCTCGACCACCTTGCCGTGCGCCACGCCTTCGTCGGCCTGCACGATCACCAGCGTCTCGGGGTTCTTCTCGCGCGTCTGATCCAGCGCCTTCTTCAGTTCGTCCGCCGTCACCACGTCGCCGCTGAGCACGATCCGGCCGTCCGCCAGGATCGCCACCGAGATGTCCGACGCCTTGACCTGCGCGTCCGCCGCGCCGCCCTTCGGCAAGTTGACCTTCAGCCCCGCCTTCGCCGCGCCGCCGCTGGCGTTCACGATCACCGAGCTGGTCACCATGAAGATCACCAGCAGCACGAGAAAGATGTCGGTGAGCGGAG
>JAGSPQ010000393.1 GCA_018262385.1 Myxococcaceae bacterium
GTGGTGTCCCGCGAAAACGGCTGAGCACCGAACAGCCGGCGGGTGCCAGATGCCAGCGGAGATCTCGATCCACGTGGGCAGTGCGGGCTTCAGACTGCTCCACCGCGCTTCGGGCCACCGACTCGGTGACGCGTGAGTCTTCCTTGCGGGGCGCCGAACAGCCGGGCCAGCGGCGATCTCAATCCACATGAGCAGTGCGAGCCTCGAACCCCGGCGTTGCGTGCGTCGGCCGGTGCTCTGCCCGGGGGGACCCCGAAGGGGATCGAACCGGCCTGCGCACGACAGAACGACACAGGTGAAATTGCAGCTCGGCTGCGGAACCCGAAAGCGCGTTTCCTGTGGCGACGCCGTTGCTCACCCGGGGTGGGTTGGCTCTTGACGGTGAGGGCCGGGGCGCGGCTCCGGCGGGTTTCTTCAGTGCCTGTGCAGCGCCAACCACATCCCGATGTGGTCAGGGCTGCACAGCCAGTCGAGCAGCGCCGCCAGAAGCAGAGGTGACCCCCAGGCGATCTCCAACCTCCATCCGCCAATGCCCGAGGGCGCAAGGCCCGACCGCCGAGGTTGGGCCCTCGCACCGCGATCGTCTTCCGGCTCTCCGAGACGGCGTGCCACCGGTTGTGACCTCGACGGTCCGTTTCCGAACTCGACTTCGTCCGCAGAAACGGGGCCCGCCGAACCCAGCGCCGCGCCCCCCCGTGCTTCGACAGGCTCAGCATGAACGGGGGCCCCTTACGCGGCCACGAATCCGGTGGCACCGTTGGCGGTCGATGACTTCTGCCCGGAGCGGGCTAGAACGAGTCCTGGCACAGCCCGGTCGTCGACGCGTCCTGCGGCATGCAGCTGCCGCCCTTGGCCAGCTGGCAGACCACCGCCGGGCAGGCCGGAGGCGGGCAGCTCTGCTTCGTCCACTGGGTGGCGATCGCGTCGAGCTGGGTGACGCCGTTCGCGCTGACGTAGCTGCGGCAGCCGCAGCCGAGGATCTTCTCGCGGAACGCAGTGCACTCGTTGATCAGCGAGAACGGGTTGCACTCCTTCGTCGCGGGGAATTCCTTTGAGTACGAGGCGCGAAGCTCGTCGCAGGTGACTCCGGCGTCCGCGCTGCCTCCGCCCGAGCCGCCTCCCGAACCTCCGCCCAGGCCGCCGCCGGTTCCGCCTCCCGATCCACCGCCGCCGCCGCTGCCGCCGCCGCCAACTCCACCGCCGCTGCCGCCGCTGCCGCCGCCAACTCCACCGCCACCGCCACCGCCACCGCCAACTCCGCCACCGCCGCCGCTGGCGCCGCCAACTCCACCGCCAACTCCACCGCTCCCGCCGCCGCCGTCGGAGGAAACCGGGCCGCTCGAGCAGCCAACCGCCAACACCACCGCCGCCACCAGGGGAAGGAGTCTCATGGGAATCACCCTATTTCATCGGTACCCGAGCCGCAGCAGGGCCTGCTGACACGCGCGCTTGAGCCGCTCGGAGTTCAAGAAGAACGGAGTCTGCCGCGCCTTGCCGTCCTTCAGCATCGCCAGCGCGCGGCGGTATTCGCTGCTCGCGTCGGCGTTCGCGCCGCGCTGCTCGGCCAGCATCCCGAGCAGGTAGCGCGCGGGGGCGAGGTCGGGCGTGAGGTAGAGCGCCTTGCGCAGGCCGGCCTCGGTCTGATCGTCCGGCTGGCCCGCCGCCGACCACTCGAGGACCAGCTCGAACAGCCGCTCTCCCTCGGTGCGCGGATCGGGCTCGACGGCCGAAAGCTCGGCGGCGGCGGCGGTGGGCGCGCTGCGCGGCGGGGGAGGAATCGGCGCGGACGGCGAGGGTCGCCAGGCGGGCGCCGACGGCCGGGGCGCCGAGGGCGCGGGCGCAGGCGGCTCGTGGCCGGTGCGCCGCCGGTAGAAGAAGGCGTTGGCGTACCGCAGCGCCTCGAGCTGCTCGCTCTTGCCCAGCAGCGGCTCGGCCGCGCCGAGCACCAGCACCCCACCCGGCCGCAGCCGCTCGACCAGCGCGAGCACCACCCGCTCCCAGGCCAGCTCGGTGAAATAGATGAGCACGTTGCGGCAGACGATCAGATCGAACCCGCCTCCCCGCGGCGGCAGCGGGTACGGGTGATCCATCAGGTTGTGCCGCACCCAGCTCGCGCGCCCCGCCAGCTCGCGGTTGAGCGCGAACCGGCCCGCCTCTTCCCGGAAGTGCCGCTGGCGAATCGCCGCCGGCACCCGCTTCATCGCCTCGGGCGCGAAGGTCAGCTGCTGGGCGGTGTTCAGCGCGCCGGCGGCGATGTCGGTGCCGAGCACGGTGCTGGCCGGGCTGGCCCCCGCCTCCTGCAGCAGGATCAACAGCGTCGCGACCTCTTCGCCGGTGGCACAGCCCGCGCTCCAGACCTTGAGGGTGGGGCTCTCGTTGAGCAGCGCCGGCAACACCTTGGTGCGCACCGCCTCGAGCTGCACCTCGTCCCGAAACAGATCCGTCTTGTGCACCGAGATGACGCTCATCAGCTCGGCCAGCTCGGCGGCGCCCCGCACCGACTTCAGGTGCTCGAGGTAGGCGACTGCGCTCAAGGCCCCCTGCCGCTGGGCGATCGCCTCGTCGAGCCGCGCGACCTGCTGGCGGCTGAGGGACGAGCCGGTCCGTTCCGAGACGTACCGACACACTGGGGAGAGCTCCGGGCGTGCCACGCGGCCCCAACTTACGACGGCCATACGTTCCTATTTGCCCTTTCACCTCGTTTTCGGGTCTCGTGGACCCTGTGACCCGACATGTTTTGTGGTTTGCACCGCTTACCGCCGCGCTGCTGGCGGCCTGCGGCAGCAGCAAGGGCAACTGCACCCCCACCAACTGCGCCGGCTGCTGCGACGAGCAGGCGTTCTGCCAGCTCAACTTCACCGCTTCGGCCTGCGGCTTCGGGGGAGCCCGGTGCGCGCGTTGCTCCACCGGCGACACCTGCGCCCAGGGCGTCTGCACCCCCTATGGAATGGGCGGCGGCAGGGGCGGGGGCGCCGGCGGCGGGAGCGGTGGGAGCGGTGGGAGCGGCGGCGGATCCCCCGATGGCGGCAAGGACGCAGGCGGCGACGGCGGCGCCTCGGACGGCGGCGACAGCGGGTTCGTCGACAGCGGCACGGTGGACGCGGGCCCGACCCGCTTCTCGGTCCTGGCGGCCTCGTGGCCGGTGCCTCCGAGCGGCCTGGCCGACGGCTTCGTGTTTCCGAAGGTCACCCTCTCGATCCGCGTCTGGGACACCCTCGACCTCGACGGCGACGGCAGGCCGGATCTGATCCAGACCGCGACCCCCGCCAGCGGCCAGGTGTGGACCTCCGCCGCCAGCGGGGCCGCGTACTGGAGGGTCTTCCTCAACACCGGCACCGGCTTCGGCAACGTCATTCAGTGGCCGGTGCCCGCGTCCGGCCTGGCCGACGGGTTCTTCGCCACCAGCGCCGCCACCACCACCCGCCAGTGGGCCACCTTCGACATCGATGGGGACAACCGGCCGGACCTGGTGCAGACGGCGAACCCCGCCACCGGGCAGGTCTGGGCCGGCCCGGCCTGGCGGGTGTTCAAGAACACCGGCGCCGGCTTCAGCCCGATCTCCACCAACTGGCCGGTACCGGTGGCCCCCGCGCTCGGGCTGCCCGACGGCTACAACGCGAGGGACTCGGCGGCGTCTCCGAAGGCCTGGTCCACCCTCGCGCTCGACGGCGACAACCTGCCGGACCTGGTGCTGACCTCGAGCGGAGGGATCGTCTTCGGCCAGGGCGTCAATCCCCACTGGCGGGTCCACAAGAACCTCGGCACCGGGTTCTCGACCACCTTCACCACCTGGCCGGTGCCCGTCAGCGGCCTGACCGATGGGTTCACGATGCCCAACTCGGCCCTCTCTCCGCGCCAGTGGACCACCGTCGATCTCGACGGCGACGGACTGGCGGACCTGGTGCACACCGCCAACACCACCACCAACGCGGTCTTCGCAGCGGGCAGCCCGTTCTGGCGCTTCTACAAGAACCTCGGCACCGGCTTCGCCACCACCGTCACTCAGTGGCCGGTGCCGCCCAACGGCCTGGCCGACGGCTTCTACGCGACCGCGCTGCAGGCGACCTTGCGCCGCTGGGCCACGATCGATCTGACCGGCGACGGCCGGCCGGAGCTGGTCCAGACCGCCAACCCCGCCAACAGCCAGGTGTGGGGCACCGACGCCGGCGTGTACTGGAACGTCTACCGCAACACCGGCGCCGCCTTCGCCACCGCCCCGATCGCCTGGACGGTGCCGTTCAGTGGCCTGCCCGAGGGCTTCTTCACCCACGTCTCCAACGCCTCGCTCAACCGCTGGATGGCGTTCGACCTGAACGGCGACGGAGAGGTCGAGCTGGTGCACACCGCCACCCCGACCAACGACACCGTCTGGACCAGCGCGACCGGCCTGCCGATCTGGAAGCTGTACCGGGCCGAGCCGTAGCGCTCGATCAGCGCGGGGGCGCCAGCTTCTCGCCCCGGGCCAGCCGCACCAGCACCTGGGCCAGCTCGTCGCCATGCACGATGTGCTCGACCGCGTTGCGGGCGATCGCCGCGCCGGGCATCCCGAACACCACGCACGATTCTTTGCTCTGCGCGACGGTGCGGCCGCCCGCGGTCTTGATCGCCAGCATCCCGTCGGCGCCGTCGGCTCCCATCCCGGTGAGGATCATCCCCACCGCGCGGCGGCCGTAGGTCTTCGCCGCCGACTCCAGCAGCATCGACGCGCTGGGCACGTGGCCATCGCGCGGCTCGCCGGAGATCACCGCCACCTTGCCCCGCTGCGGGACCACCAGGTGCTTGTCGGGAGGAGCGATCAGCACCGTCCCCGGCACCAGCAGATCGCCGTCGGCGGCCACCTTGATCCGCAGCTTCGAGCTGGCCGACAGCCACCCGGCCAG
>JAGSPQ010000394.1 GCA_018262385.1 Myxococcaceae bacterium
CCAGATCGCACTCCCCCACGTCGCTGCCGCACGCCTGGGTCTGGGCGTTGATGCACTCGCCCGAGGTCTTCGGCCGGCACACCCCGCTCAGGCAGGTGTACCCGTCGGCGCACAGGTGGGTGCCGTCGCAGCCGCGCGGCTGCTGCTCCTCGAGCTGCGCCAGGGTCGGCACGGTGCACGCCGTCCCCAACGCGAGCAGCAGCGCCAGCCGCCTCACGGCGCCACCTCCGCCGGGCTGTTGAGGCTGACGATGAACCCGATCAACGCCGCGGCGCCGGCGACCGCTGCGCTCACGAACAGCACGTTGGCGATCGTCGCGCTGCTCTGGGCCTCGGCCAGCCGCGCCCGGGTGTCGTCCTGATACGTCGCGGCCCGGGCTCTTGCGACCTGCTGCCCCGAGGTGACCCCGAAGTACGCGCCGGTTCCGCCCGCCGCGGCGCCCAGCCCGAGGAACACCAAGCCCACCACCGGAACCTTTCGCCCCGGCGCGACCGGCGCCACCACCAACTCGGGCGGACGCTCGTGGGGCACCAGCTCGACCATCCGCGCATCCGAGGGCTGAACCACCGGGTCCGGCGGGCGCACGGCCACGGCCTGCTTCTCGAGCGCCTGCTTCTTCGCCAGCTCCTGGGCCGCCTTGAGCCGGGCCGCCTCTTCTTCCTTCGCGCGCGCGGCAGCCTCGGCGGCCTTCGCGGCGTCGGCCTTCGCGGCGTCGGCCCGGCGCTGCTCTTCCAGGCGCCTGGCTTCCTCGTCCGCCTGCTTCTTCCGCTCGGCCTCCTGCCTGGCGAGCATCGGAGCCAGCTCCTTCTTCACCTGCGCGCGGATCGTCTCCACCTCCGCCCGGACCTTCGGGCTCACCTTCAGCGGCATCACCGCGTCGGGCTTGAGCAGCAGGGCGGTCTTGAACGCGGCCCGGCCCTGGTCCATCTGGCCGAGGTCCATCTTCATCGCCCCCTCGTAGAACAGCAGCAGCGCGTCGTCGTCGACCCCGCGAGAGAGCTTCTTCGCCTTGTCGAGCTGCTCGAGCGCGCGCTCGTACTCCAGCGACTCGTAGAGCCGCACCGCCGCGTTGACGTAGGTGTCGAACGCGGAGCTCTGCGCGTGCGCCGGCAGGCCGCAGAGGGCGACGAGCAATCCGAACAGCGCCAGGGACCTCAGCAGGGACTTCACCCGCCTCAACTTAGCCGTCGCCGGCGGAACACGAGCGGACCAAACGCCAACAGTCCGAACGCCACCAGGCCCAGATCGATCGACTGGCAGCCGCAGCCGGCCTTCGGGGGGATGCCGCCGCCCGACGAGACGACGTCCACCTTCCAGGTCTGGGTCGCGGCGCCCGCCTTGCCGGTAACCTCGAGCGACAGCTCCTGCTCGCCCGACAGCTCGGGCCCGGGCTTCCAGGTGATTCGACCGGTGGCCGCCTCGACGATCGCTCCCGTCGGGGCCTTGAGCAGCTTGAAGCTGAACGGGCCGGTGCCCCGCACCGCGGGCAGGCCGTCCTTGTCGTAGGTGTAGTCGGCCCCGGCGAAGACGCTCTTGCGCGGCAGCGAGAGGAACTCGGGCACCTGCTCGAAGGTGGCGGCGCCGATCACCACGTCGAGAGTCGAGACCGACGAGAGCCCACGGTTGTCGGTCACCTTCAGGGTCGCCTTCTCGCGCAGGTTGGCGGAATAGGTCCGCTTCGGACCCGGCTCGCCCGAGGTGGTCGCGTCCGCGAAGGTCCACAGCATCGTCTCGACGAAGCCGTCGATGTCGCCGTAGTCCGCGCTGTAGGCGATCTCCACCGGAGGCACCCCACCCGGCGGGTCGGCGAAGATCGCCACCAGCGGAGGCTGGTTGCCCATCGCGTCGGGCACGCTGACGAAGATCCGATCGATCGCCGACAGCCCGTTGCCGTCCACCACGATCAGCTGCAGCGTGTGCCCGCCCGGCCCGAACACGTGCTGGTCGGTCGGTTGATCCGAGAAGTAGCCGTCGGTGGACAGCCACTGGTAGCCGGTGATCGGCGCCGAGCCGACCTGGCAGTCGCAGGCGAAGCTCAAGGTCAGCTGGCCGTTGGTGGGCAGCTGGGTGGCGACGATCTTCGCTCCCGGAGGCTTCACCCCGTTGCAGCTCACCAGCACCTGGCGGTCTTCGGTGTGCTGCTGGCCATAGACGTCGGTCACCGTCAGCCGCATCACGAACCCACCACACGTCGCGTAGGTGTGGGTCGCCGTCTGGCCGTCGACCGGCGGCGAGCCGTCGCCGAAGTCCCACCGCCACGACAGGATGTCTCCGCCCGCGTACGACATGCTCCCGTCGACGTTCACGTCCAGCCGCGCGTCGCCGCTGAACGGGCCGCCGGTGATCACCCCGACCGGCGGGGTCCCCGCGGTCGCGCTCACCGCGACGGTGAAGGTGTACGTGTCGCTGCCCGAGGCGTTGGTCGCCTTCACCGTGATCGTCTCCATCGCCGCCGCCGCCGGCACCCAGCCGATGAAGCCGTTGCGCGGGTCGATGGTCAGCGAGGCCGGCCCGGAGACCTTGGAGAACGTGATCGGCTGATCGCCATCGGCCCGCACCCTGCCGCCCGCGTCGTAGCGGTACGCCCTGCCGACCGCGGCCACCCCGTTGGCCAGCCGCAGGATGACCGGCGGCCCGGACTGGCCCACCGGCCGCACCGTCACCGTGCACGGCTGCCGGGCGGTGCCGCCCGCGTTGGCCGCGACGAGCTCGAAGCTCACCGCTCCGGCGGCGGCCGGAGTCCACGCGAGCTTCCCGTCGGCCGCCAGCGTCATCCCCTGCGGAGCGCCGGTCATCGTCCAGGTGATCGGCGCGGTGCCAGTGGCCGAGACGGTGTCATCGGCGTCGTAGTGGTACGCCTGCCCGGCGGTCGCCAGCCGGTAGCAGCTCGAGACGATCTGCGGCGCGACCGGCAGCGGGGTGACCGCCACGTTCCAGCACTGGGTGTTGACGCCGATGCCCCTGGCTTCGACGCAGAAGAAGCCCGAGCCGACCTGGGTCGGAGTCCAGGTGAGCGCGCCGCTGGCGGGGTCGAGGGTCGATCCAGCCGGCGAGGCGCCAGGCAAGAACGCGAAGGTGATCGGCGCCGACCCGGTGGCGACCAGTTGGTAGGTGTAGGGCTGGTTGACCACCACCGACGCGGGCGGCGTCGAGGTGATCAGCGGCGGGTCGAGGTTGGCCGAGACCGTCACCGTGAAGCAGTGGTCGACCTGGCCGACCAGGTTCGACACCCGGATGCAGGGGTTGAAGGTGCCCTGCATCGTCGGAGTCCAGGTCACCTTCCCCGTCGCGTCGATCGTCATCGCCGGGTTGCCCGGAGGCGAGAGGGTCACCGCGTAGGTCAGCGGGTTCGAGCCCGTCACCGTCAAGCTGTCGTTCACGCTGTAGTGGTACGGGTCGCCGACCCGGGTCAGCCCGGCCCCGGTGCCGACCACCACCGGCGGCTCCATCACCTGCACGCTGAAGACCTGGTCTCCGACGCCCACCACGTTGGTGGCCCGCAGGGTGAAGTTGGCCACCCCGAGCGTGGTCGGAGTCCAGCTCACCGCGCCGGTGGTGCTGCTGACCGTCGCGCTCGGCGGCCCCGAGGCGAGCGACCAGGCGATCGGCTGGGTGCCGACCGCGGTGGGGAAGCCGCCATCGGCGCCGTAGTTCCAGGCGGCGTTGATCTTCGCCGCCGCCGCAGGCGTGGAGACGATGGTCGGGGCCGACAGGGTCGTCACCACCACCGGCGTCGAGGTGCTGCCGTTCTGGCCGGCCGCCCCGGTGCCGCCGTTGGCCTCGAGCACGCCGGTGAAGTTGTAGGTGGTCACCTCGAGGCGGATCCGCCCCGCTCCGCCGCCGGCGCGCGGCGAGTTGCCGCCGGTCGCCTGCATCAGGCCGGTGCCGTTCATCTGCGTCGCCTTGATCAGCACCGCGCCGCCCGAGCCTGCCGCGCCCCAGCTTCCCGCGGCCGGCGCCGGCGTCGGGCCCCCGCCGTTGGATCGGACGATCCCGTACGCGTCGAAGACCCGCGTCTGCACGCGCACCACGCCGCCGCCGTTGCCGCCACCGCCGCCCCAGTCGCCGCAGCCGCCGCCGGATCCGGGGTACTCCATGTCCGACGCCGTGCCGTAGATCGGGTTGGCGCCGGCGTTCGCGCCCAGGCCGCCGAAGCTGCCGCCGCCGTACTGCAGCGCCCCCGAGACGGTGAGCTTGGTGGCGGGATCGATCGCCGCGCCGTTGCAGCCGAACGGCGACCGGTTCCCGCCCGGGAGCCCGGCCGCGTTGCCGTCGATCACCGCTCCAAACGGCAGCAGCAGCCGGTTCTGCACCCTCAGGTCCATCAGCCGCACGCCGGCGGTGACGTTGATCGTCGAAGGCGCGGTCATCAGCAGGTCTCCCGCGACGTCGACCTGGTGGTCGACCGTCAAGGTCGAGCCCGCCCGCATGTCGATCGGCCCGGTGGTCAGCGCGGCGCGGGCCC
Source organism: Myxococcaceae bacterium (assembly GCA_018262385.1). GTDB lineage: Bacteria > Myxococcota > Myxococcia > Myxococcales > Myxococcaceae > JAGSPQ01. The sequence goes on from JAGSPQ010000394.1 coordinate 4,466, forward strand.
AAAGCCGGCCGTTGATGATGTGGGGGCCGGGCAGCGCGTACGGCGCGTTCACCACCAGCGTCCCGTCGACCTGCGCCGGCAGGGTGACGAACTGCGAGGCGTTCGAGACGTTGAGCCACACCGTGGTGCCGGCGGGAATCACCAGCGGCACGGTGATGGTGGGGTTGCCGTCGAGGTGGAGGATCGCGCCCGACAGCAGCGTGACCGATCGGAAGCTGTCGCCGGTCTTGAGGTGGTACTCGCCGGCCTGGACGACCAGATCGCTGCCGGACACCGTGCTGTGGAGATCGACCGTGCCGGGATTGCCCCCCGGGGTGCCGGTGCCGCCGATCGCGCTGGTGGTGCCGGTGAAGGTCTTGCTCGCGTAGTCGATCGCCAGCCGCCCGCCGCCGCCTCCACCGCTGGGCCCACCG
>JAGSPQ010000395.1 GCA_018262385.1 Myxococcaceae bacterium
GATCAGCGAGGACGTGAAGGCGCAGGCGCGCAAAGAAGGCGAGGTGGTGATCGCCGGCGCCGAACTGCAGGCGGAGAAGATCATCGCCAACGCCAACGGCCGCCTGACCGAGCTGGTGGGCGAGATCAACGAGCTGAAGCGCCAGCGGGTGCAGTTCGAGTCGCAGCTGGGCTCGGTGATCGACGCGCACCGCAAGCTGCTCGAGACCTTCCAGTCTTCGGGCGGAAACGACGTCGCCTTCCTGCTGAAGAAGCGCACCGGCGAGCCGTGACCAGAGCGTGGTTGAAGCCGGTGCCGGGCGGCGTCGAGCTGCTGGTGCTGGTTCAACCCCGGGCCTCGCGCACCAAGGTGGTGGGCGAGCACGACGGGCGGGTGAAGATCGCGCTGGCGGCGCCGCCGGTGGATGGTGAGGCGAACGCCGCGCTGATCGAGTTCCTCGCCGACCTGCTCGACGTGAAGAAAGCCCAGGTAATCCTTCTGGATGGCCAGACGGGGCGAAGAAAACGCGTCCAGGTGGCCGGAGTGGATGCGGCGGCCGTAGAACTGGTTATGTCTTAGGCGCTTGTTCGCCCCCCTGCTCGCGGTCGCACTGCTGGCGCTCCCTCCGACCGGCGAGGTGAGCACCGCCCGGTTCCGGATCGTCCACACCCAGAACGCGACCGGCGCGGCGAAGATGCTGAGCGAGCAGATCGAGCCGCTGCGGGATCAGCTCCAGCAGGTGCTCGGCCGCGATTGGGATGGGATCACCGAGATTCGGCTGGGGATGGGGCGCGCGGAGTACGAGGCGCTCGCCCTGCCCGGCGGAGCGCCCCCGAGCTGGGCGGTCGCCCTCGCCTACCCCGAGGCGAACGTGATCCTGGTCGATGCCCACTCGCTGGTGAAGGGCGACGGGCAGGCCACGCTGCGGCACGAGCTGGTGCACGTCGCGCTCGGGCGGCTGGGGCACCACTGGCCGCGCTGGTTCCACGAGGGGCTGGCCCAGATGGTGACCGGAGAGCAGCGCTACTCGGTGACCCAGTACGCGACGCTGGCGCGCGCGGTGAGCACCGATCGGATCTTCCGGTTCGAGGATCTCTCCGAGGGGTTTCCCGATCTGCCGAGCGACGTGGAGATCGCCTACGCCCAGAGCGCGGCGTTCGTCGCCTGGCTGCACGACCGGTACGGCCCGGCCGGCTTCGGCGCGCTGGTCGACGGGGTCCGGGCCGGCGAGCCGTTCGAGACCTCGTTCGGCAAGGCGTTCCACACCTCGCTGTCGGTGGAGGCGAAGGCGTTCACCGCCGAGCTGCCCGGCCGGTATCCGCTCTGGCCGGTGATCGCGACCGGGACGACGATGTGGGCGGCGCTCTCGGGGCTGGTGGTCTTCGCGTACTTCCGAAGGCGCCGGCACGTGATCGCGCTGCGGGCGGAGCAGGCGGCGCAGGAAGCGGCGGAGGACGCCGCGGCCCGGATCCTCGCGGCGGAGCAGGCGGCGGTTCAGGCCCAGCTCGATTTGCTCGCCGATTCCGGGCAGACGCTGACCCCTTCGCCCGACGAGCCCGGCGAGAAGCCGACGATCCACTGAGCCTGCGGCCTACGGGGCTTTCAGCTCAGGCCGCCGGGAGATGACGAAAGCGCGGAGCTTCTGCACCACGCCCAGCCCGAGCAGCGCCGGCGTCGCGACCACGCAGAGCGGACACACCGCCCCCAGCGCGGCGCCCGCGATTCCGACCACCCCGACGGTGAGCCCCATCGTGAGGAACTCGGTGCCGGACGCGTTCGCGCGAGCTGCCGGGGCGGAGGGGGCAGGCTTCGAGATCTTCATGTGGGTTGAGAGCCAGCGGCGGCCCGGGAGGATTCGGGAAATCGGTTCGCCTCAGCCCCGGGAGACCATCACCAGCTCGCCGTCGTGCTGCAGCAGCCGGACCCCGTAGGGCTCGCTCACCGCCGACAGCGTCCGGCTCAGCCACTGAACGTCCTCCCGCCCGGCGGGGCGCAGGCGCAGGGCGTGGGTCTGCAACGGCACGACGCGCAGCTCCCGCAGCGCCCCGGTCTGGGCCTCGAGGGTGGCGAAGTACATCAGCCGCAGGTCGCTGCGAAGGTCCTCGTAGCCGCGGATGCCCTCGTAGTCGTTGATGAAGTCGCCGCAGCCGTGAAGGATCAGCTTCCCGCGGTAGAGCTCGATCGGGCGCGGGTGATGCGACGAGTGCCCGTGGATCAGATCCACCCCTTCGTCGATCAGCCGGCGCGCGAAGCGGAGCTGCTCCGCCGGAAGGTGGTAGCCCCAGTTCGAGCCCCAGTGGATTGAGACGACGGCGAGGTCCCCCGGGCGCACGTGCGACCGCACCCGGGCGGCGAGCTGGGCGGCGGTCGCCTCGCTCAGATCCGGCAAGCGGTCGACCCCGGGCTGGTTCTCCCCCGCCGCCCACTCCGGTGGAATCCCGCTCAGGTCGGTGCCGGCGCTGAAGAACAGCAACTGCCGGCCCTCGCGCAGGGGCAGCCGCGCCGGCGCGCGGGCCTCGGAGAGATCGCGCCCTGCCCCGCTGGTCTGCAGGCCGGCCTCGCGCAGGGCCGCCACGGTCTCCAGCAGTCCCGCCTGGCCGAAGTCGAGCACGTGGTTGTTGGCGAGGGCGCAGGCGTCGATTCGCGCGACGGTGAGGCAGGCGCGGTTGCCGGGGTGCATCCGGTAGTGGATCCCCTTGTCGGGCCAGTAGTCGCGGCTGGTGGTGACGCTGGTCTCGAGGTTGATCAGCCGCGCGTCGGGTGCGGTGCGCTCGAGCGCGGGCAGCGCGTCGCCCCAGACGTAGCCCGGCTCGACCGGCCGGACGATCGGCCCGTGAAGGTCCTCGGCCAGCGCGACGTAGTCGCGTGCATCTTTGACGTAGCCTTCGAGCAGCGCCGGATCGCTCGGGTGCGCGAGGAGCTGATCGATTCCCCGGCCGAGCATCACGTCCCCGCACAGGAAGAGGGTGACGAGATCTGACGAACGCGCCGGCATCGATCAGCCCTTGAGCACCCCGACCGGTTCCAGCCGGGCGACCTTGCGGGCGATCCCGGCGCGGGCGACCACCTCCACCACCCGATCGATGTCTTTGTACGCAGCCGGCGCTTCCTCGGCGAGCTCGAGGTTGGACGGGCAGCGCACCACGATGCCGCGCGCCTCCAGCTCTTTGCGCAGCACGTGGCCCTGGACCTGGTGCTTCGCGGCGGTGCGGCTGAGCGCGCGCCCGGCGCCGTGGCAGCAACTGCTGAACGACAGCTCTGCCGACTCGTCGGTGCCCACCAGCACGTAGGAAGCGGTGCCCATGCTGCCGGGGATGAAGACCGGCTGGCCGACGCCGCGGTAGACGTCCGGCAGCTCGAAGCCCGAAGGCCCGAGCGCGCGGGTGGCGCCCTTGCGGTGAACGCACACCAGCCGCCCGCCGTGACTCTCGAGCTTCGCGGTGTTGTGCGCGACGTCGTAGACGGTGCTCGCGACCGGATGGGGGAAGTGAGGCCCGAGGATGCGGCCGAGCACCTGGCGCACCCGATGGGTGAGCAACTGGCGGTTGGCGAACGCGAAGTTGGCGGCGGCGCACATCGCTCCGAAGTAGCTGCGTCCCTCGGGAGAGCCGAACGGCACGCAGGCGAGCTGACGATCGGGGGGAGTGAACCCGTAGCTGCCGGACACCCGATCCATCACCCCGAGGTGATCGAGGCAGACCTGGTGGCCGAGCCCGCGCGAGCCGGTGTGGATCAGCACCGTCAGCTGCCCCTTGAACAGCCCGAAGGCGCGCGCCGCCGGCTCGTCGTAGAGCTGCACCACCCGCTGGACCTCGATGAAGTGATTGCCGCCGCCGAGCGTGCCCAGCTGATCCTCTCCCCGCTCGCGGGCCCGCGCCGAGACGCCTGCCGGTTCGGCGTCGGGAAGCTGGCCGCTTCCTTCACAGCGCGTCAGATCGGCGGGGACTCCCAGCCCGAGCTCCCGGACCACGTAGCCCGCGCCCTCCAGGAGCACCCGCTCGAGCTGGTGGCGCTCGAGCACCAGGCGGCCGTGGCGCCCGTACCCGGTCGGGATCGCCCGGCTCAGCTCGTGGACGAAGGTCTCGAGCCAGGGTGTGATCCGCGCGAGCTCGAGGTTGGTCGCCAGCAGCCGGACGCCGCAGTTGATGTCGAAGCCGATTCCTCCGGGTGAAATGACGCCGTCCGGGGTGAGGGTGGCCGCCACGCCGCCGACCGGGAAGCCATAGCCCTCGTGCAGGTCGGGCATGCCGATCGCGAACCGGGTGATTCCCGGGAGCATCGCGACGTTGATCAGCTGTTCGAGGCTGCGATCGGTACCGATCTGCCCCACCAGCAGCTCGTCGGCGAGGAAGCGCACCGGGACGATCATCCCCGGGGCGTACTCGGTCCCGAGCTCCCAGGTGACTTCGTCGATTCTGCGCGCGCGAGTGAGGTCCATCGCCGTCATACGTCGAGCACCACCGTGGCGGTGAACCCCGACCCGGCCTCGACGATCTTCAACAGGTGAAAGGTAGCGGCCTTGACCGCGGTCTTCAGCGTTCGCGGCTCGGCGCCACGAATGCGGGCGATCAGCGAGCGGGGAGTGAGCTGCTCGAGCTCGAAGGCGAGGTAGATCCGCTTGTCTCGCTCGGAGCGGAAGATCAGCTCGTTGAGCCAGCCGACCAGCAGCGCCTCCCGGTCTTCCGCCCGGACGGCGACCTCTACGGCCTCGCCGCTCGGCACCAGCGGCTCACCGGCCATCAGCTCGGCGAGCGCCCTGCCCGCCTCGACGAAGAGCGAGCGCAGATCGGGCGCGGCGAGAAACAGCTCGATCTCTGCGGTGTGGGCTCGGAATTCGTGCCGCGGTTGCATCTGATGCGAAACGAGTGCGACGCCCGTGCCACGAGGCCGCCAGTG
>JAGSPQ010000396.1 GCA_018262385.1 Myxococcaceae bacterium
TGCTGCTGAAGAAGAACGACGGCTCGACGCTCTACGCCACCCGGGATCTGGCGGCGGCGATCGATCGCTACCAGCGCTTCAACTTCACCCGCTCGCTGTACGTGGTGGCGGCCGACCAGTCGCTCCACTTCCGCCAGTTCTTCGCGGTGCTCGAGAAGATGGGCAAGAGCTGGGCGAAGAACTGCACCCACGTCGCCTTCGGGCGGGTGAAGGGGATGAGCACCCGCAAGGGGAACCTCGAGATGCTCAGCGGGGTGCTCGACGAGGCCCACGCGCGCGCGGCCGAAGTCGTCCAGGCGAACATCAAAGAGGGGCGGATCGAGACCACCGACGCCGAGGCGCTCGCCGAGCAGATCGGAGTCGGCGCGGTGATCTTCGGTGACCTGAAGAACCGCCGGGTCACCGACTACGAGTTCGACTGGGAGCAGGTGCTGAAGTTCGAGGGGCACACCGGGCCGTACCTGCAGTACGCCCACGCCCGCGCGTGCAACATCCTCAGCAAGGGGGGCGGCGCGCCGACCGCGTTCGACGCCGCGCTGCTCGCCCTGCCCGAGGAACAGGCGCTGGTCCGCGAAGTGGCCCGCTTCCCCCTGATCACCGCCGAAGCCACCGAGGCCAACGAGCCGTCGATCGTCTCCCGCTACCTGCTCGATCTCGCCGCCGCGTTCAGCCGCTGGTACACGCTGGGCAACCAGCAGCGCGAGCACCGGGTGCTGATCGAGGACAACCCGCCGCTGCGGGCCGCGCGCCTGGCGCTGACCGACACGGTGCGGGTGACGCTGCACGACGGCCTGCACCTGCTCGGAGTGGCGACCCCGGAGAAGATGTAGCGCCTACTTCCGCCGCTTCCTCGGGCTCGGGGTGGGGGGCAAGGTGTCGTCGCCGACCCGGATCCCCGGCTGCGGCTGGGTCTTCGGGTGCTTGCCGGTGCCGAGCGGCGTCGCCACGTTGTAGAGGCGAATCGGCTCGGCCTGGGGCGTCTCGACCTTCTGGAGCGAGTACGGGGTGATCGGCACGTCGATGCCCTTGAGGATCACCGGCTCTCCCGAGTCGGCCGAGACCCCCTCTCCGCCGACCATCAGCGTGTCGCTGGTGACGAGCACCTCGCCGGCGCGCGCGATCCCGCACAGCCGCGCCGCGAGGTTCACCGCGCTGCCGATCGCGGTGTAGTCCGAGCGCTTGCGCGAGCCGACCGCTCCGAGCACCACTTCCCCGGTGTTGATCCCCACTCCCATCTCGAGCGGCACGCCGTTGATGATCGTCCGCCGGGCGCGCTCGACCATCTGCAGCGCGGCGGCCATCGCGTTGCGCGCGTCGTCCGGCTTGGCGACCGGAGCGCCCCACAGCGCCATCACGCAGTCGCCCATGAACTTGTCGACCGTGCCGTGGTTCTGCTCGACCGCGTCGACGCAGTCCTCGAAGAAGCGGTTGAGGATTCGCACCACCTCGTCCGGGGGCATCTGCGAGGACATGGTGGTGAAGCCGCGGATGTCGGCGAACAGCGCGGTCACCACCGCCGCCTGGCCGTCCAGCTTCAGCGCCATTCGCCCCGAGAGCACCTCTTCCACCGCCGCCGGCGAGAGGAAGCGCGAGAGGTTCGAGCGGTTCTCGACTTCCTGCTTCACCTTCGCGAGCAGCTCGGCGTTGTCGAGGAGGATCGCCGCCTGAGCGCCGATCGACTCCAGCAGCGGCAAGTCGTCCTCGGAGAACGCGGCGCTCTGCGAGATCGAGTCGACGTACAGCACCCCGAGGGTCTGGTTCCGCGCGCGCAGCGGCACCGCCATCACGCTCTGCACTCCGCGGATCATCACCGACTCGGATCGATCGAACCGCTCGTCGATCAGCGCGTTGTTGACCAGCACCCCGCCCTTCGAGATCAGCGTCTGGTCGATCACCGCGCGCGGGATCTCCATCGCCGCGTCTTCCTCGCCGGCCCGAATCGACTTGGTGGCGAACTTCCCCGAGTTGAGCCAGATCGCCGCGCCTTCGGCTGGCAGCAGCTCGAAGATCACCGAGAGGATCCGATCGATCATCGACTCCAGCGATCGCTCGAGGGTGACCCGGCGGTGAAACTCCTGCGCCACCCGGTACCGCGCGTTCTCGCGCCGCAGCGTGGCGATGGTGAGGGTGTCGTCGACCTTCACCATCACCGTCTTGGCCGACTGGGTGGGCTCGGACGGCTCGGAGGAATCGGGCTCGATCTTCGCGGTCTCGTGCGGGCCGGCGCCGTTGACGCTCACGACGTCGAAGGCGTCGTTCTCGCGGTAGTGCCAGCGGCGAATCAGCGCGTGCACCGAGGCGGCGGTGGCGACGTAGACCGATACGCTCCGGGCGGGGATCACCTTCTTCAGCTCGGTGTCGAGGTTGGTGGCCAGCGGCACCGCCGCGACCACGTGCAGATCTCCGCGCGCCTCGTCCCACCGGATCGGGCACATCCGCAGCCGCTCGGCCAGGCGGACCCCGACCTTCTCGACCAGGGCCAGATCGAGCTTGAGCGTCTTGAGCTTGTCGGACTTCACGAACCGCGTGCTGTAGAGCTCGGCGAAGATGCGCAGGAAGTCGCCTTCCTTCACCGAGTTGAGGTGCAGCAGGGCGTTCGAGAGCAGCCCGCCGTTGGTGCGCTGGTAGGTCCGCCCGACGTCGAGGGTCGCGCTGTCGACGAGACCGCTGGCTCGCAGGGGGTTTGCGATCACTGCATCAGACTCACCCGCGACCGGCGTCCCCACGCGGCCCAAGTGTAAGAGCGGTTACGGTGCGACGCGATCGAAATGAAAGCGCACACCCTGCTCCGGCAACACACCCCGCAGCCCGTTGGGGATCCGCCAGTACTGGCCCCCGGCCGCCAGCGCGACCAGCTCGTACTCGCCCGGCAGGGGAGCGCCCAGCGGGGTGATCTGATCCGGCTTCCCCGGCGAGGAGACCAGCTGCTGGGCCTGGGGCAGCACGTACCCCTGGATCCGATCGACCACCACCACCGCGGTGACCGAGCCGTTGAGGGCAGTGAGGAAGGGAGCCGGGTTGAGGATCACCGGCACCACCACCGTCGCGCCGGCCATCACCTGGCCCGGCCGGGGCACGAAGCGCAGCACCACCTGGAGCGACAGATCGGGCACCGAGTCGTTGTTCGCGTCGTCCGGGCGGCCGTCGTGGTCGGCGTCGACCAGCCCGATCGGAAAGCCGATCTTCTTCCCATCGAGCCGCTTGCCGACGTCGTCCGCCACCAGGGTCAGCACGGTGGTCGAGCTGGGCTGGGCGTCGAGCACCACCTCCCCGGCCACTCCTTCGAGCCGGAAGGCAGGCGGCTCCGTTGCGACGAGGAGGTCGGCCTGCACCGGCTCGAAGTGCGTCTTGCCCGGCTGAAGGTTGAGCTCGTGCCCCTGCGAGACCCGATCTCCCGCGCCGGGCTGGGCGAGCACGTCGACGTTGGGATCGAAGTTGCCATCGACGTCGACGAAGGCCCACAGCCGGTAGGGGTTGGGAGCGACCTGCGCGAACACGTACGAATCGTCCCCGCTCAGCCGGCGGGCCGCGCTCGCCGCGCTGAGGTACTTCGGCACCGCCGGAGCGCCGGGGAAGCCCTGCCCCGGGGGATAGAGGAACAGCCACCCGTCGCCGCCCGCGCCCTCGATCTGCCCCTGGACCCGGGCGGCCTTCGACAGCGGCCCGCCCTCCTCCACCCCGGCGCACGAGGCGACCCACAGCAGCAGCAGGCACAGGCGGTTCATCCGCGCCGCACTCTACCCTTGGAAAGCGGGCCCGCTGACGCTATTGACCCGCGCGATTGACACGGGAGTCAACGCCATGAAGATGTCCGAAGCCGCCGAAGATCTCGCCCGCCGCAAGGCCCACTCCGCCGAGATGGGAGGCAAGGATCGGGTCGAGCGCCAGCGTGCGCGCAACAAGCTCGACGCCCGCGCCCGGCTCGCCGCGCTGTTCGACCCCAACACCTTCGAAGAGTTCGGAGCGCTGGCGTCCCACAACGGCGAGATGCTGGAGGAGGAAGATCCGGCCAAGCCCACTTCGGCCGACGGGGTGATCACCGGCATCGGCGAGATCAATGGCCGCCCGACCGCGGCGGTGATCTACGACTTCACCGTCTTCGGCGGCTCGATCGGCGAAGTCGGAGAGCGCAAGGTGACCCGGCTGCGCGATCTGGCGTTGAAGAACCGGCTGCCGATCGTGTGGCTGATCGACTCGGGCGGCGCGCGGCTGGACGCCGGCTCGGGAGTCGACCCCCGCCGCATCGCCGGCTTCGCCGACACCGGCTATCTGTTCCGCGAGCAGGTGGTGCTGTCGGGCGTGGTGCCGCAGGTGGCGGCGATGGTCGGCCCCGGCGCGGCGGGCACCGCGTACATCCCCGGGCTGGCCGACTTCGTGCCGATGGTGAAGGGCACCAGCTCGATCGCGATCGGCGGGCCGTACCTGGTCGAGTCGGTGGTCGGCGAGAAGGTCACCGAGGAAGAGCTCGGCGGCTCGAAGGTGCACAACGAGATCTCGGGCGTGGCGGACGCCGAGTATCCCGATGATCCGACCTGCCTCGCCGCGATCCGCGAGTACCTGTCGTTCTTCCCGTCGCACTGCGACGAGCCGCCTCCCCGCAAGCCGACTTCCGATCCGGCCGATCGGCGCGACGAGGACCTGCTGAAGATCGTGCCCGAGAATCCGCGGCAGGCCTTCGACATGCACAAGATCATCTTGAGCCTGGTCGACGATCGGAAGTTCTTCCCGATGAAGCCGCGGTGGGCGCGCAACCTGATCACCGGCCTGGCCCGCATCGACGGCTACCCGATCGGCGTCGTCGCCAACAACTCGATGTTCTACGGCGGCATCCTCGACGTGAACTCGTCGGACAAGGCGGCCCGCTT
>JAGSPQ010000397.1 GCA_018262385.1 Myxococcaceae bacterium
CAGGAAGTTGGCCTTGCCCGCCACCTTGGTGGCGTTGCCGCACAGGTCGGTCGGGTCCGAGAAGTCGCAGCGGGTGGGGGTGGTGTAGATCGACGGCTTGAGCGCGCTGCCGGTGAGCAGCACGTCGAAGCCGCCGACGTTGTTGTCGCCGTCCATCGCGTTCGGATCGTTGGTCTTGATCCGCAAGGTGGCGAAGCGGGTCAGGTTGCCCGAGCCGTCGTCCTCGGGCGCGAAGCGGATCTTCAGCTTCGTCGTCTGCAGGCCGCCCGACTGGGTGAGGATCAGCGGCGTCTGCGCCGTCGGCAGCACCGAGGGCGAGTCGATGTAGTAGGCGGGGTTCCCGCCGGCCTGGGGGGTGATCTCCAGCCCGGTGATCTTCAGCGCCGGGCAGCCGGCGTTGGTGACCTGGATCTCGAGGGTGACCGCTTCCTTGAACAGGGTGTCGCTGAAGTTCTGCTCGCAGACCAGGCCCTGCAGGCACTCCTTGTAGGCGCTGGCGCTGTCGAGCACCGAGACCTTGATCGTCGGCTGGGCCCCGAGATCCGAGCCGGTGCCGACGAGGTCCACCTTCTGATCGGTGGTGCCCTCGGCCTCGTCGCTGATCACCAGCTGCGCCTTGACCACGCCCTTCTTCACCGGGGCGAAGCGCAGCGGCACGGTGATCTCGCTCAGCGAGCCGATGCCGGTCGGGTTGGCCGGGTCGGCGGTCGCCAGATCGGTGGCGAACACCGCGGCGCCCTCGCCCTCGAACGTCAGCTTCAGCCCGCCGCCGCTCTTCGACTGGTTGATGATCCGCACCTTCTTCTCGTCCGGGAAGACGTCCGCCACGGCCTTGCCCGTCTCGTCCTTGGTCGGGCAGGCCTCGAAGTTGAGCGCCACCGGGTTGGCCACGTAGTCCGGAGGGTTGTTCGTGGTGGGGGGAGGGCCGCAACGGCAACCCGAGACGGAGACGAGGAGCGCGGCAACGACCAGCAGACGGATCTTCAAGGTAGAAACTCCAGAAGGCGGCCAGAAAGGAGGCGTTGTATACCCCCGCGCCCCATGGCCACCAAGACCCAGACACACCTTCGCAAGGGCTACTCCAGTGCACGAAAGGTCGACCCCCGGCCAATCACTGGAAAAGAGACGGCAGTTGAGCTGCTGGAGACCGCTTTTGGGGCCTACGTCGGGCGCCAGGAGCGCACCGCCTTCGAGCTGATGCGCCGCACCCTCGACGAGAACGCCTCGGTGTTCATGACCCTCTCCGGGGCGATGACCCCCGCCGGGCTGCACTCCAGCTGCCTGATTCCGATGGTCGAGGCGGGGATGATCTCCTGCCTCACCACCACCGGCGCCAACCTGTACCACGACGCCCACCGGGTGATCGGCCACGGGATCCGCGAGGTGAATCCCAACGCAGGCGATCTGCAGTACCGGCTGGCGCGGGTGATCCGGATCTACGACCTCGGCTTCTGGGAAGAGGCGCTGCTCGACACCGACCGGCTCTTCTCCGCGATCATCCGCGGCCCCGAGTTCCAGAAGAAGATGACCACCCCCGAGTTCCACTACCTGCTCGGCAAGCACATCAACGACATCGAGATCGAGCTGGGGGTGAAGCAGCCCTCGCTGCTCGCCACCTGCTACCGGTACGGGGTGCCGATCTTCGTCGGCGCGGTGCAGGACGGCTCGATCTTCCTCAACGTGGTGAAGCTCAAGCGGCTGCTGGGGGACGCGTTCAAGTTCGAGCTCGACATCGCCGCCGACGTCTATGCGATGGCGGCGGTGCAGCACTACTGCCGGCACCACGACAGCAAGCGGATGGCGATCTGGATCCTCGGCGGCGGAGTGCCGAAGAACTACACCCTCCAGGGCGAGCCGCTGTTGGATCAGATCCTCAACGTCCCCACCCAGGGCTTCGACATCGACGTGCAGTTCTGCGTCGATCCGGTCGACAACGGCGCGCTCTCCAGCTGCCCGGCGGGCGAAGGCCACACCTGGGGCAAGGTGAGCGTCGACGCGGTCGAGACCGGCAGCGTCTACGTCCACTGCGACGTGACCGCGGTCTTCCCCTGGCTGACCCACGCGCTGCTGTCGCTCAAGAGCTCCCGCCGCAAGCCCTTCCGGCTGATGGATAAGCTGGAGGCGTCGGTGCGGCTGCTCGATAAGGAAGTCGAGAAGCAGCGCAAGGGGCTGATGAAGACCCTGCAGTGGGACGTCTCGGAGGCGAAGTAGAAGTAACAGGTGCGGTAAGAAGGGAGCCCCCATGCGCTCTCTCTTCGCCGGCGTCCTGCTGCTGAGCACCACCGTCCTCGCCAACGCCTCCGGCGCGATCGGCTACTCCGGCGGGCCGCCGGGCAACACCAACTGCAACGGCTGCCACAGCGGCGGCGGCGCGCCCTCGGTGTCGATCACCGGGCCGACCAGCCTCGGCGCCGGCGCGACCGGCACCTACACCCTCAACGTCACCGGAGGGGGCGGCAGCGTCTACGGGATGAACGTCTCGACCTCGAGCGCCAACGCGACCTTGAACCCGGTCTCGGGCACGGTGGGGATCTCGTTCGGCGAGCTGCACCAGCGGGCGCCGTCGGCCTCGGGCAGCTTCCAGTTCTCGATGACCGCTCCCCCGTTCCCGGGGACGGTGACGCTCTACGGCACCGGCAACTCGTGCAACGGCAACGGGGCGACCAGCGGAGACACCAGCAGCAGCACCACGCTGGCGGTCACCGTCACCGCGGGCAGCGGGATGAACCCTCCGGTGATCACCACCGCCGCCGCCGCGTCGTTCAGCCCGGTGCGCTCGCGCACGGCCCAGGTCTCGGTCGGCGCCAACGACGACGGCACCGAGGCGAACCTCTCGTACACCTGGAGCGCGACCGGCCCCGCGCCGGTGACCTTCAACCCCAACGGCAACAACGCCGCCAAGATCAGCACCGCCGCGTTCACCCGGGAGGGCAGCTACACCCTGACCGTCACCGTCCGCGACGGCACCAACAAGACGGTGGCCGAGTCGTTCGTGCTGCCGGTGGAGGCGAACTACACCCTGCTGCGGATGACGCCGGTCTCGGCGCAGGTGGCGCCCAACGCGAACCTCCAGTACGTGGTGACCGCGCGCGACCAGTTCGACGTGGTGCTCGCGACCCAGCCGGCGATCATCTACCAGGTGCCTGCCGGCGGAGGGTCGATCAGCGCGACCGGGCTGCTCAAGGCGCAGGGGTCGATCGGAGGGGACTTCGTCGTCACCGCCCAGGCCTCGCCGATCACCACCTCGGCCCTGTTCGCAGTTGGCAAGGCGCCCGGCACCAACGCCGGCTCGGACAAGATCCCGCCCACCGTCAGCCTCGTCTCTCCGGCCACCGCGGGCGTGGCGCTGACCCCCGGGCTGATGCTCGAGGCGACCGCGTTCGACAACACCGGCGTCGCCGAGGTGTGGTTCGAGATCGCGGCGGTCACCGTCGCCACCGTCACCGCCGGCCCGCCCTGGAAGGTCGCCTATGCCACCAAGGCCGGGCTGCCGTCGGGAAGCCAGGCGCTCGAGGCGGTCGCCAAAGACATCGCCGGCAACGAGGCCCGCTCGGCCGCGATCCCGGTGGTCGTCCCGGTGAGCGCGACCGGCGGCGGTGCCGGCGGCGCAGGTGGCTCCGGCGGCTCCGGCGGAGGGACCGCGACCGACGGGGGCACCGGCGGCTCCGGGGGAACGGGCGGCACCGGAGGAGGCACTGCGCCTGCCGGCGGCTGTGGCTGCCACGCTGGGCCGTTCGGCTTCGCCGCGATCGCCCTGCTCGCGTTGGTCCGCGGCCGGCGCAGGCGCTGAGGGAAATCGTCCCTCGACTGCTCTCGGGATGAGCGGAGTGGGCTCCGAGCTCTGGGAGCGTCCGCTCTCGGGCTCAACGGAGTCGGCCCCCGTTCATCCCGAGCCTGTCGAGGGACAGGCGGTCGCGCCAGCGGTCCCCGGGAGCTCCGGCGGGGGCGAGTACTGGCTACTCGAACGCCAGCGCCCGCTCGAAGTCGGCCGGGTTCGACGCCGCCTCGCGCGCCACGTCGAGCGTGATCTGCTTCTCCCGCAGCAGCTTCGCCAGGTGCATGTCGAAGCTCTGGGTCCCGAGGATGTCGTGGTTCTTCTCGAGGTAGTCCTTGATCTCGTGGGTGCGCTTGGGGTCCTTGATGAACTCCACCACCGACAGGGTCGAGACCATGATCTCCGCCGCCACCACCCGGCCCTTGCCCGAGGCGTGGGGCAGCAGGCGCTGGCTGACCGAGGCGCGCAGGTTCTCCGAGAGCCGGTTGCGCACGCCGGTCTGCCCTTCGGGAGGGAAGACCGAGATGATCCGGCTGATGGTGCGGTAGCAGTCGGTGGTGTGCACGGTCGACAGCACCAGGTGGCCGGTCTCGGCCGCCTTGAGCGCGATCTCGATCGTCTCCGCGTCGCGCATTTCGCCGACCAGGATCACGTCCGGGTCCTGGCGCAGCGCCCCACGCAGCGCGTTGGCGAAGTTGGGAGTGTCGGGCCCGATCTCCCGCTGGGTCACCCGCGAGAAGCGATCCTCATGGAGGAACTCGATCGGGTCCTCGATGGTGAGGATGTGCTTGCGGTAGTGCTGATTGATGTAGCCGACCATCGCCGCCAGGGTCGAGCTCTTGCCCGAGCCGGTGACGCCGGTGACGAGGATCAGCCCGCGCTCTTCCTGGCTGATCTTCTCCAGCACCTTCGGCAGCCCCAGCTTCTGGAAGTCGGGGACGGTGAAGGGGATCGCGCGCATGATCGCGCCGATCGTCCCCTTGGTGCGGTGGATGTTGGCCCGGAACCGGCCCACCCCTTCGAGCGCGTAGCTGGTGTCGTGATCGCGCAGCTCTTCGATGTTTCCCGGGTAGTGGCTGGCCGAGAGG
>JAGSPQ010000398.1 GCA_018262385.1 Myxococcaceae bacterium
CTCGCCCAGTCGCTGGCCCGCTTCCTCAACGTCCCCTTCACCATCGCCGACGCCACCAGCCTCACCGAGGCCGGCTACGTGGGCGAGGACGTCGAGAACATCATCCAGAACCTGCTCCACAACGCCGACTACGACGTCGAGAAGGCCGGCCGGGGCATCGTCTACATCGACGAGATCGACAAGATCGCCCGCAAGGGCGACTCGCCGTCGGTCACCCGCGACGTCGGCGGCGAAGGCGTGCAGCAGGCGCTGCTGAAGATCGTCGAAGGCACCCGCGCCAACGTCACCCCCCGCGGTGGCAAGAAGTACAACCAGCAGGAATACATTCAGGTCGACACCACCAACATCCTCTTCATCTGCGGCGGCGCCTTCCACGGCATCGACGGGGTGATCAAGCGCCGGGTCGGCGAGAAGGGCCTGGGCTTCGGCGCCAAGCTCGCCCAGCGCGAAGATCGCAGCGTCGGCGACCTGCTGAAGCTGGTCGAGCCCGAGGACCTGATGAAGTTCGGGATGATCCCCGAGTTCATCGGCCGGCTGCCGGTGATCGCGACCCTCAACGATCTGAGCGAGGACGATCTCGTCACCATCCTCAGCACGCCGAAGAACGCGCTGGTGAAGCAGTACCAGAAGATGTTCGAGATGGAGAAGGTGAAGCTGTCGTTCACCAAGGAAGCGCTGCGGGCGATCGCGAAGGAAGCGATGCGTCGGCACTCCGGCGCCCGTGGGCTTCGGGCGATCATGGAAGATGCGATGCTCGACATCATGTACGACGTGCCCTACCGCGAAGGGATCAAGGAGTGCCGGATCTCTGACGGGGTGATCATGCGGCGCGAGGCTCCCCAGCTGGTCTTCGAGAAAGAGAAGAAGACGGCGTGAGACTTTTGTGGGTGGCGGCCGGCGCAACCGTCGCGCTCACCGCCTGCCAGAAACCGGCGGAGGTCGTCTGTCCGCCGATCCCCGCAGGGCCGGATGCCTCGGTCGCGCTCGCCGTACCCCCGCCTGCTCCCAGGCCGGCGGTGCGCCCCGAGCCGACGGTGAGCGCTCCGCACGTTCAGCCCCTCTCGGTGTGCGACGCCAGGGGCCGGCTGCCGCTCGACGCGGCCCGCGAGTACGCCGACGCCCAGCAGTTCGAGCAGGCGCTCTCGTGCGCCGCCCAGGCCAGCGCGCTGTTTCCCAACGACGTGCTCGCCCACACCGAGCGGGCCAACGCGCTCGGGGCGCTGGGCCGCGACGAGGAAGCCCGGCTCGGCTACGCCCGGGCGCTCGCCCTCGACCCGGACTCGCTCGACGCGCTGCTCGGGGCCGCCCACTTCTACGCGGTGAAGCTGCCGTCGAGCCGCGAGAACGACGAGCTGGGGTCCCTCTACGCCGAGCGCGGGTTCGAGGTGGCGCGCACCGCGAACGACTTCGACACCGCGGTGCAGTTCGGCCGGCTGTCGGCGATGGCGTTCAACGATCTGGGGCAGGCCGCCGACGCGCTCGATCGTGCCGACTGGGTGATGAAGAAGCGCCCGAAGGATCCGGAAGCCGGCTACGAGCGGGCGGTCGCGCTGTTCGAGCTGTGCCGGTTCGGCGAGGCGAAGGCGGCGTTCCTCGCCCAGCTGGCCGACCCCGAGCGGCTGGCGCACGCCCACCACCACCTGGGGCTGCTGCTGGAGCGCGACGGGAAGCAGGCCGAGGCCGACGGCCACTTCAAGAAGGCGCAAGCCGCCGCTCCGGAAGACTTCCCCCTCCCGGTGCTGCTCGGGGCCGAGGAGTTCCAGGCCGAGCTGAAGAAGGCGCTCGCCGGGCTGCCGGCCGACATGCGCAGGGATCTGACCGGGGTGCCGGTCGAGGTGGAGGATCTGCCGAAGAGCGACGATCTGACCTCGGGCGAGCCGCCGCTGTCGCCGACCATCCTCGGGCTGTTCCGCGGCCCCCCGCTCACCGAGCCCTGCGACGAGCTGGAGCCGAAGCCGAAGCACAAGACCGCTCCCTGCCGATCGGTGGCCATCTACCGCAAGAACCTCGCCCGGGCGGTGAAGTCGAAGGACGAGCTGATCGAGCAGATTCGCGTCACCCTGCTGCACGAGGTCGGACATCTGCGGGGCGAAGACGACTTCGAGCTGGCCGCCCGCGGCCTGGAGTGAGTCTCCCGCCCGCTTGAAGGGGAAGCCGCTAAGGTTCGAGGCCGGCGATGGGCGAATTTCTGGGTCGTTTCGAGCTGCTCTACAAGATCGCGGCCGGCGGCATGGGCGAGGTCTTCCTCGCCCGCCAGCAGGGCCCCGTCGGCTTCGAGAAGTTCCTGGTCATCAAGACGCTGCTGCCGCACCTGACCGAGGACCAGGACTTCGTGAACATGTTCTTCGACGAGGCGCGGATCGCCGCGATGCTCAGTCACCCCAACATCGCGCAGATCTACGACCTCGGGGAGGCGTCGGGCCGCTACTACATCGCGATGGAGTACGTGCACGGCGAGACGCTGCGCCACACCCAGACCGCGGCCGAGTCGGTGAAGGGCGGCCTCACCCTCGGGCTCAAGTGCCGGATCATCGCCGGCGCCGCCCACGCGCTCGACTACGCCCACGACGCGCGGAACTCGGCCGGGCAGCCGCTGGATCTGATTCACCGCGACGTCAGCCCGCACAACATCATGATCGCCTTCTCGGGCGTGGTGAAGCTGGTCGACTTCGGGATCGCCAAGGCGAACAACAAGCTGGCGCGGACCGCGACCGGGGTGATCAAGGGCAAGTACGCGTACATGTCTCCCGAGCAGGCGTACGGGCAGCCGCTCGATCGGCGCAGCGACGTGTTCGCGCTCGGGATCGTCTTCCACGAGCTGCTCACCGGCGAGCGGCTGTTCAAGAAAGACTCGGACATGGACACCCTGCGCGCGGTCGCCGACGCGCCGATCCCCGCGCCGTCCGAGCTCACCAAGGGGATCCCCAAGGCGCTCGACGTGATCGTGCTCAAGGCGCTCGCCCGCAAGCGCGAGGATCGCTACGCCACCTGCGGCGAGCTGCAGGCGGATCTCGAAGGGGTGATTCTGCGCCAGCGCCTGCCGGCCACCGCCTCGCACCTGGCCGCCTTCATGAAGGGCCTGTTCCCCGAGGCCTCGGCGCCCGATGCGCTGCTGAAGCTGACCCGGCCGGAACAGGCCGCCGAAGAGAAGACCCCCCAGGCCAGCAACAGCTTCCTCTCGCCCGCGCCCGCCCCCGCCCCAAGGAAGTCGGGCGAGGCCGCGCTGGATCCGGAGCAACTGCAGGCGCGGCTGGCCGGCTGCGCGGCGACCGATCAGATCTACGGGATGTTCTTGAACGCAGTCGAAGGGGCGGTGCTGAAGAAGGCGGGGGCGGTGACCCGAAGCCAGGTGCGCAAGGCCGCCGAGGCGCCGAAGGAGTGGGTCGATTCGCTCAAGTACCCGACTCGCGAGTTCCTGCGGGTGCTCTGGCGGGGCGTCGAGGTGCTCGCGCCGCGCGTCGGCGGCATCGACCCGGCGTTCGCGATGATTGGCGACGTGGCGTTCGGCTCGCTGCTCGGCTCGCCGCTGGCCGCTCCGCTGCTGGCGCTGCCGCCCAGGCCCGGCCCCGAGCTCCTCATTCGCCCGTTGATCCAGCTGATCCAGCCGATGATCCAGCCGGGCACCCGGGTCGTCAGCGCCGCCGCCGCGGGCGCGGCCCAGGTGGTGTTCAAAGGCGAGGTGCTGCCGTTGCAGCTCTACGCGGCGGTGCTGCGCGCGGCCTTCGGCCATTTCCAGGGCCCGATGCCGCAGCTGAGCTGGGAGAAGACGATGCCGGAGCGGGTGGAGTTCAACCTGACCTGGTAGGTGGGTGTCACCCCCTGGCGTCGATGCGCCCGGGCGGGCCCGTACAGTCCCGGGGGCAGTTTGGGTATCGTGGCCTGTCCCCTTTAATGACCGACCTGCTCGAAAGGCTGCGGCGTGACGACCCTTCGGCGCTCGAAGAGGTCGGGCACGAGCTGCTGCCGTTCGTTCAGGCCGCGGTGCTCGCCCAGAGCTTCGAGGTTCGGGAACAGGCAGCGCTGCTGCAGCTGTTTCGCACCGAAGTGGCGCTCGCCACCCGCTCGTCGGATGCCGCCGGGTTCTTCGCCGCGGTGGTGGGCCAGCTTCGGACCCGGGCCCCGTCGCTGCCGCTCAACCCGCCCGACCCGTCGCTGACCGAGGCGCTGGCGAGGCTGGCGCTGCTCGCGCCGCTGCCGATTCCCGAACGGGAGCTGGTGATCGCCCGGTTCGTCGAGCGGCTGCCCGCCGCGCTCACCGGCAAGCACTTCGGCCTCGACCCGGTGGCGTTGGCGGCGATCCTCGCCCGCGGGGCGTCGCTGTTGGTCGGGCCGCCGACGGGCGCCGCGGACTGGACGGCCGAGCCGTCGCTGCTCGAGCCGGACGCGACCCTGGTGCCGCAGTTCGTCGAGCTAGAGAACGTGCTCACCTGCCTGGCAATCGACGTCACCGCGCTCGAGCGGCAGCCGCTGATCTCGCCGGTGCCGGTGCTGAGGCCCGGCTTCGAGCCGCAGGTTCCGCAGGAGCACTACCCGTCGAGTGTCGCCACCCAGGGGTTCGTCGATCTGCCGGCCGACGTAGCGAGCTTCGGGCCGGTGCCGGAGGCCAGGCCGTCGCGGCCCTCGCGCCCGTCGCGTCCGTCGGTGGTGGTCGATCCGGGCGTGGAGGTCACCTCTTCGGCCGCGACAGCGCTGCCGGAGGATGGCACCGAGCCGCGGGGAGTGCCGATCGTCCTGCCGCCCGGGCCGGCCGAGACCACCGTTCCGCGCGCGCGGCCGCTGCCCCCGGCCGAGCCCGAGAAGACCCAGACCCAGGGCAGCCCGTTGCGGGTCGCTGCGGCCAGCGACGAGACCGAGAGCCGGGC
>JAGSPQ010000399.1 GCA_018262385.1 Myxococcaceae bacterium
CGCGCCCCGCACCGCGGTCACCGGCGCGGTCGAGCGGACGACCATCGAGTCCAGCGGCAGCACCCGCTCGACGTCCGCCGCCTCGTCGAGCCAGCGCAGCGACTCGAACAGCGCGTGGCGCAGCGGCACGTGGAGCGCGATCCACTCGTCCTCGCCGCGGTCGGGATCCTCCGACCAATGGAAGCGGCCGGCCTGCGCCTGGGTCAGATCGGCGATCGACCCGTAGAGCTCCTCGGTCGCCAGCTCCTTGAGCGCGGCGAGCGTCTCCTCGGTGGCGTCGAGGTCGGCGCCGGTGCGGTTGCTGTGGGCGAGGCTGCGCATCAGCTGCTGGCCGTCGGCGATCCCGCCCTGCTCGATCGCCCGCGCCATCCGTTCCCACAGCGCGGGGCTGGCGGTGGCGACGATCTGCCCGGCGAGGAGGAACACCTTCCGGTCGCCCGCTTCCCACTGAATCTGGAGCGCGCCGGTCTTTCTCGAGGCATCGAGCCACTGCAGCAGCTCGGGCAACGGGTAGCTGGAGAGATCGCCGTGAAACGCCATCGGGAATTCGAAAGGTTACAGTGTGCGAACGTGCGCGTCGCGCTCCTCTTCATCGACGGCGTCGGAATCGGTTCGAAAAGTTCCGCCGACAACCCGCTCACCCGGGGGGAGTTCCTCGTCTCTCGCTTCGACGACGGCACCGGCACCGCCCTGCCCGCCGGGGGGACGTGGGCCGCGGCCGACACCACCTTCGGGCTCGAAGGCCGCCCCCAGAGCGCGTCGAACCAGACGGCGATCTACACCGGGCTGCCCGCGCCGAAGCTGATCGGCGAGCACCTGCTGGGCTACCCCGACCCGCGGCTGATCGCGCTGCTCGACGGGCACTCGATCGCCAAGCGGATCGAGGCGGCCGGGAAGAAGGCGACCTTCGCCAACGCCTACCCGGCGGCGGTGCTCGAGCACATCGGGGTGCCCCGCCGGCCGTCGCGGGGGCCCGATCTCGAGCTGCCCCCCGAGGTGAAGCGCCGGATCCGCGCCTCGGCCAGCGCCCTGGCGATGGCGGCCGCGAACGTGGCGATGCGGACCTTCGACGATGCGCGGGCGGGCGCCGGGCTGACCCACGACATCGACGGCGCGCTGGCCCGCGCCCGGGGAATGGACGTGCCCGCCCGCAGCCCGGAAGAGGCGGCCGAGATCTTCTGGCGCCTCTCGGCGGACTTCACCCTCTTCGAGCACTACCTGGCCGACGAGGCCGGACACGCGCGCGACATGAGCGCGGCGGTGGCGGCACTGACGACCTTCGATCAGTTCGCCCGCGCAGTGATCGCCCAGCGGCCGGCCGACGCGCAGGTGCTCATCTGCAGCGATCACGGCAACGTCGAGGATCTGACGACCCGGAGCCACACCCGGCGCCCGGTGCCGGTGCTCGCCTTCGGCCCGCACGACGCGAGCCGGATCAAGGACGTCGCCGACGTCGGCCTCGAGGTGCTGCGCCTCGTCGGAGTGGCCTGAGCCGTGACCCGCCTGCCCGCCCTGCTGCTCGGGTTGCTCTGCTCCGGCTGCCTGTTCCCCTTCGCCGGGTTGAGCCAGCGCCTGGTGCTCAGCACCGGGGCCGGCGACTTCGAGGTGATTTCCTCGCCCGACGAGCCGTTCGAGCAGCAGCGCGCCGCGCGGGCGATCGCCGCCGCCAGCCAGTCACTGGCCCGCTGGGGAAAGCTCGATCGGACGGTGAGCTTCTACCTGTTGCCCTCCCACCTGCGGCTCGCCAGTGCGGTCGGCCGCTACGGCTACGACTGGCTGCACGCGTGGGGGCGGTACGACGAGGTCTACTTCCAGTCGCCCGCCACCTGGGGCTGGTCGGTCAGCGACGCCGAGGTCGACGAGCTGGTGCTGCACGAGCTGACCCACTGCTTGATGTACCAGCGCGCCGCCACCCGCGAGACCTGGGCCGCCAAGCAGATCCCCCTCTGGTTCCGCGAGGGGATGGCGACGTGGACGGCGAACCAGGCCTACAAGTTCCCCAGCCTCGAGGACCTGGCGCGCTTCTACGAGACCCACCCGGGCGCCGACCCGATCCGCGACCCGGACCCGCTCTACAAAGAGAGCAACGACATCGTCTACGCCGCCGCCCACCACGCCTTCACCTTTCTGATTCGCCGCTACCAGGAACAGACGGTGCACCGGCTGCTGGACGCGATGCAGTCGGGCCAGACCTTTCCCGAGGCGTTCCTCCAGGTGACGGGGATCAGCGCCGCCGCGTTCGCGACCGAGTTCCGGCACTACCTCGTCTGGCGTGGCTTTCGCGGCCACGGCCGGCCGAAGCCCAGCCTGCTACTTCGCTGACGGGCTGGGCAGCAGCGGCGGGCGATCCTTCCCTTCCACCGCGCGCTGCAGCTCGATCTCCTGCAGCAGCGTGGCCGGCGCCACCGTCGAGACGGGCACCATCCCGCTCTCGGCGCCGCAGTAGCCATTGAAGACCCCCGGGGTGGGGCCGGTGGCCACCACCCGGTTGATCGACGACAGCGGGGAGCCGACGATCTCGACCCCGCGCACCAGCGACTCTTTTCCGTCGCGCACGTCGACCCGGTACACCATGCGCGGGATCCCCTTGAACGCCTGGTAGCCGAAGGTGGAGGTGTTGGTGTTGCCGCCGGTGATGTCGCGAATCACCAGGCCGTACGGCTTGCCCTGCCGCTTCGCCTCGAGGATCAGCAGCTTCTTCAGCTCGGCGTCGCTGACCGTCTTCTTCGACTCGACGATCAGGTTCGCCATCCGCGCCACCGGCTTGCGGTTGCCCTGGCTGCGGCCGTGCCCGTTGCTCTGGGCGAAGCCGTCGACCGGCCGCCGCGACAGCAGGTAGTTGCGCAAGACCCCGGCCTCGACCAGCGGCACCCGCCGGCCGCGCACTCCCTCTTCGTCGAACAGGTAGAAGCCGTTGAGCTGCACCCCCTTGCGCTCGCGCAGGGTCGGGTCGTCGTAGATGCTCAAGAACGGCGGCAGCACCTGCTTGCCCACCTGCCCGCGGAAGGTCTTGCCTTCGGCGTCGCCGTCCTGCCGTTCGCCCTCGAGGCGATGGCCGACCGCCTCGTGAAACAGCACCCCGGCCGCGTCGGGCTCGAGGATCGCCGGCCCGGTGTACGGATCGATCGCCGGCGCCAGCCGCAGCGCGAGCAGCTCGGAGATCATCGTCGTGGCGGCGGCGCGGATCTTCGCGTCGTCCGGCAGCTGGGCCTCGGTGGGGGCGTAGTAGTCGCGCGAGTTCTCGAGCAGCTGGCCATCGTCGGCGCGGGTGAAGCCGGCGACGTGGAAGCCGAACATCGTCTCTTCGGTGACGATCCGGGTCCCTTCGGTGCTGACGAAGTAGCGCACCACCTTGTCGGCGGTGAAGCGCACCTCGGAGTCGAAGATCTCTTTGTTCGCCGCGACCTGGCTCGACAGCTCGCGGGCCAGCTTCCGCCAGCGGTCCGACGAGAACGCGAAGGGCACCTTGTCGCCCAGGTGCACCACCGCGGTCTCTTTCGAGAAGCTGGGCGGCCGCTTCGGATCCTCGACGGTGTAGACGTCTTCGCCCTTCTTCTTGAGGAAGTTGAACAGCGCGCCCTTGTACTTCTCGTCGGTGATCAGCCAGAGCGCGGTGCGCAGCGCCAGCGGGTGATCCTCGGCCGGGGCGTTCTTCCGGGTGATGTAGCTGTTGCCCTTCATCGAGAAGCTGAAGTCCATGTCGTCGCTGATCGAGCTGTCGTAGCCGTAGTTGCCCACCCGCACGTCGACGAACAGCTTGCGGTCGTGCCACTGCTGATCGACGAACAGCGCGCCGTAGCGGGCGCTGATCTCGGTCTGATCGAAGTCTTTGAGCTGGTAGCTGACGAAGTACGGCGGCTTGTCCTCGTTGAGCTTCAGCTGCACCCGGTTTCGCTCGAGCTCGACCACCATCGCGTCGAGCAGATCCTGCCGGACGTCCGGAGGAGGTTTGGCTGCCAGCGAGGCGATCAGGATCAAAGAGAGCATGGGACCGGGATACTCCTTCTACGGGTGGCTGGGTGTACCCCAGTCGACGATCCGCCAGCCGCGCTTGTTGGCGTGGCGGCGCAGGCGCGGATCCGGATTCACCGCCACCGGGGTGCCGACCGCCTCGAGCACCGGAACGTCGGAGAACGAGTCGGTGTAGAACGCGCAGTCGGCCAGCCGCATTTCGTGGGCGTCGGCCTCGGCACGGGCGTGGAGCAGCTTTCCCGTCCCGTAGCAGATCGGGCCGATCGTCCGCCCGGTGAGCAGGCCGCGGGGGTCGACCTCCATCCGGTTGCAGAGGGTGGCGTCCAGCTTCAGCTCCGCGGCGACCATCTCGGCCAGAAAGTGTGACGAAGCGGTCAGCAGAACGACCCGGTCGCCGGACGCGCGGTGGGTGCGCAGCGCAGCCATTGCTCCGGGCCGGAAGAGCTTGCGCACCTGGCGCTCGTAGAAGCTGGTGGTGCGCGCCGCCAGCTCGGCCTCGATCATCCCCTCGGTGGTGCTGATCGCCCTCGAGACCAGCGTCAGGCCCCCGAGCCCCAGCTGGTATTGGGCCAGCCACAGCGCCGCCTGCAGCGCGGTGCGCTTGGACAGCTGCCCGAGGGCGAGCTCCCGCCGCACCCAGAGCTTTCCGCTGTTTGCCGCCAGCAGGGTGAGGTCGAGATCGAAGAACGCAATCGCCACCTCCCCACCATAACGGGATGCCTGGGTTTGGAGCGGCCGCATTGGTCGTGCTACTTCGTCGCGAATGTCGCTTCGCCATTTTGCAGTGGGCGCCCTCCTCGGTTTCGTCGTCGCGGTTGCTCCTTCCTGCGGCACCCCGGAGGGCAAGCCCGCCTGTAAGCCCTCGAACTGTGCCGGCTGCTGCGACA
>JAGSPQ010000400.1 GCA_018262385.1 Myxococcaceae bacterium
CAGCTCGCGCTGGATGTTCTGCAGCTCGTGCAGACCGACCGAGTAGATGGTGCTGACGGTGGTCGCGCCCGAGACCTCGGCCGACTGCTCGCGGATCTCCGACTCGACTTCGCCGAAGCGGGTGAGGATCTCTTTGCAGCCGCGGAACAAGCGCTCACCGGCCGGAGTCGGCGTCACCTGCCGCGCGCTCCGGGAAAGCAGCCGCTGCTCGTAACGATTCTCCAGAGCGCGAATCTGCTGGCTCACTGCCGACTGGGTCACGTGGTTGAGCTGCGCAGCCCGAGAAAACGAGCCGGTCTCCACCACGTCGCAGAACATTTTCAGGGACTCGAGTTGCACAACTCCTCCTAAGGGTTAGTCAGACTGTTAGTCGCCCTACTGATTAGCCCTATTGCTGCATTAGCGCAAGTGGAGCCGATGACGTTTTGTATTAGGGCCTCGGGTGGGCCCGCACGCCCCGTGCAGCGCAGAACGGCCTTCGGCCGGCTTATCGCCCTGAGTATGTTCAGCGGATGACCAAGACCCTGGCTGGACTCGCCCTCGCCCTCTCGTTCGTCCTCCCCACCGCCGCGCTCGCCGATCCGCAGCCCCAGATGAAGGACGCGCTCGAGGCGCTGAAGACGGCCAAGCAGCACCTCGAGAAGGCGACCCCGGACAAGGGCGGCCACCGGGTGAAGGCGCTCGAGCTGGTGAACAAGGCGATCGAGCAGACCGAGAAGGGGATCAACTTCGACAACAAGCACTGAGGCCAGGCCCTCAGTTGCAGTTGCCGGAAGCCTTCTTCACGAACACCCAGTCGAGGTTGACTCCGCCGGTGGTGAGCTCGACGGTCACGTCGGGCCGGCCGGCGGCCACCGCGTGCTGGCCCAGGTGCACCGGCTGGTAGTGGTCCCAGCTGCCGGTGTTGGGCACCTCGACCTCTCCGAAGTCGAGGCCACCCACCCGCAGCTTCAGCCGCTGTCCGTTCAGCGGGGTCGCGACCCGCGCGGTGTAGCGGTAGGTGCCGCAGGCGTGCGCCACTTCCTTGAAGCGCAGCCACTCGCCGGCGTCCGTCCAGCCGACGTGCCAGCCGCCGGCGCCGATTCGTCCGATGTCGAGATCCCCCCCGCGGTAGGCGCCGCCTGAGTTGCCAGGCGTGGCGTCGGAGAAGGTGTCGGCCGCCTCGGCCTCGAGCCGCAGGGTGGGGGTGGTCGGATCCGCCGCCTGGCGCACGATCTCGATGTACTGGTTGGGGAACCGCCACGCGTCGCTGCGGTAGTAGCCGGCGCTCTCGGCGATGTCCGTCCACCCCTCGAGGAGGATGAACTTCGCGTTCGCTCCGGCGGTGAACGCTTCGCGCAGCGAGGCGCCATCGCGGCGGCCGTACTCGCGGCAGGGCGCCCCGCAGCCGGGCACGGTGTCGGGATCGCGGAACCCGGGCACGGTGGCGCCCCAGCGCGCGCCGTTCCACGAGTGGTAGGTGAAGTTCTTCTGAGACGGGTCGAACCAGTCGTTCACTCCCACCGCGTCGGCGGCGGTGATGGTCGGATCCTCGTTCACCCAGGTGCTGTCGAGGATGAAGGCGGGCTCTTCTCCGTAGCGATCGCGGAACAGGCGCTTGAGCTCGCGCAGCATCAGGCTGGCGTGGCCGCTCTGGCCGGAGAAGAAGTAGCTGCTGAGCGTCCAGAAGGCGACCACCGGCTTGCCGTCGAGGCGGAACCAGAGCTCGCGCGGCACGGTGTCGAACCAGACTTTCAGGTTGTGGTCCCAGAAGAAGCGCCACGAGGTGTGATCCGACAGGTCGAACCGGGTGGTCTGCGGCCGGTTCTCCACCGTGTTGCGGGTGCCCTGGTAGGCGCCGGTGTCGTCGAACATCCCCAGCCGCAGCACGTCGCGCGCGCCGGCCCGCTCGATCGCCGCCACCAGCCGGGTGAGCAGCCGCGGGCACATGTTGCCGTTGCCGACCAGGCCGCTGGTGGGGTCGTAGCAGCCGCGCCCGTGCGCCATCACCACGTTGACCCGCGAGTGCAGCAGCTCCTGGACCAGCAGGTCCCAGTACTCGTCGGTGTCCCGGTCGTAGCGGGAGTACAGCGGCAGCTCGCACCGAGACCGGTCGCTGAACGGACACGGGCTGTCCATCTCGTAGCCGGTGACGGTGCCGAGAATCGGCCCCACCGGCTGCGGCGGCAGCAGAACGGTGTCGCTCGGCAGCACTCCGCTGCCCGAGCCGGGAGGAGGAGGGGTCCCGCCGCCGCCGGCCAGCTCGAGCCGGAAGGTCTCCCACGGGCCGAGCCCGGCGCGGTTCGCGTTCACCGCTCCGCCGCCACCGCCTTCCGCGACGAGGAAGTTGCCGTTGTCCGCCTGCAGGCCGACCTCGTCTCCGTCGCCGATCGCCCCGCCGCCGCTCACCTTGACCAGGCTGAACGCTTCCCACGGGCCCTGGTGGGTGGTGGCCGCGCTGACCCCGTGGCCTCCTCCGAGCGCCGCCTGCAGGTAGTGCTGATCATCGCTGGTGCGCAGCCGCACCTTGCCCCCGGCGGCGACGAGGGTGAAGGTCTCCCACGCGCCGGCCGCGGTGCGGTTGGCGAACACCTCGCCTCCGCCGCCCAGCTCGGCGACCAGGTAGTGGCCGTCGTGGGTGCGCAGGTGCACCGAGGCATCGGCCGCCAGGGCCTTGCTGAGCACCGCCTCGGGGCCTTGGGTGGCGCCCGAGACGATCGCTTCATTGCTGCAGGAGAGGAGCGCTGCGACGGCGAAGAATGTGGTGCGCGGAAACACGGAACGCCCCGGCTTCCCCTTTTCGACAGGCGCACCTTTTTGCACATCATCGGCAAATACTTCAAGCCCCACCCGAAAAATCAGAGGGTGAAGGCGAGCATCAGGCTGCCGCCGAACGAGTCGTCCAGCGCGCCGCCGGCTACCGAGTTGTCTCCCGGCTCGGGGTTCATCGAGTACCAGTAGCGGATGTACTCGACCCCCAGCCGGACCTCGACGTGGTCGAAGAGCGGGCCGACCGCGACGCCGAAGTTGGCGTCGAGGCCCCCGGCCTTCAGGCGGGGGAAGTAGGCGGCCGAGCTGATCTCACCGGTCGACAGCGGGGCCTGGTAGGCGAAGCCGGCGGTGACGCCCAGCGGCCCGTAGACGCTGATCCGGGTGCCGAGGCCCGCGCGGAAGATGCTGTAGCGGACGTCGGGGATGTTCGGCTTCTCCGCGCCGTTGGCGCCGTTGGCGATGTTGAAGTTCTGCAGCACGTAGCCGACCTGCGGCAGCAGCTGAATCCGGCCCAGCGGGATCCGGCCGATCAGCCCCACCCGCAGCCGCAGCGCCGAGGTCCCGTAGCGGGTTCCGTCGGTGGCGACCGAGCTGATCCCCAGCGCGTAGTTGAAGCCCACCGAGAGGCCGACGTGCGCGCCGATGCCCCGGGTGAAGTGGGCGCCGGGGTACCAATCGGCCTCGAGCTGGAGCGCGGGGCCGACCGGGAGGGTGTACTTGCTGAGCGTCCCGAAGATGTCGTCCTTGTAGAAGAGGCGGCGGCCGAACAGCTTGACGCCCGCTCCGAGGTTCAGCGCTTGCGGCTGATCCGCCGTCCCGTCGTCTCGCTCGACCGCCTGCGCCGGCGCCTCGTCCTTCGGCGGCTCCTCAGCCTTCGTCTGGGCCGGCTCGGTCTTCGCGACCGGCTCTTCCTGCTTCGGCTCTTCTTTGGGGGGCGCGGCCTTCCTCGGCTCCTCTTTCTTCGGCTCTTCCTTTTTCGGCTCTTCCTTTTTCGCGTCTTCCTTCGCGGGCGCCTTCGCCTTCGCGAGGGCGGCCTCCAGCCGCTTCTCGGTGCCTTTGGGCAGCGCCTTGAGCGGCTTCTTCTTCGGCGGGGCCTTGAACCTGAACTGCTCGAGCGGCGCGCCGTCGGCCCCGTTGAGCGCCATCACCGACCACACCCCGTCCTCGAGCTTCGCGGTCAGCAGCGCGACCGCGCCCGCCTCGCGCACCGCCTGCTTCACCGCGTTGGCCCCCGGCTCGTCGGGGAGCGCCGACTTCGGCGGCACGAGGGTGAACTTGTCCTTCAGGCTCTTGGTGAGCAGGGCCTTCATCGGCCCGGGCGCGGCGAGGACCACCTTCGGCTTTGCCGCCGCGAGCGCGGTGGTGGTGGCGAGCAGCACTCCGAGCAGGACGGGCGCTCTCATCACGCCCCTCCGTCGGCGAGCCGGGCGAGGTACTGCTCGACGCACTTCACCTGGTCGGCCGGCAGCGGGTCATTGGAGCCCAGCGGCATCAGCGCGCCGCAGCCGGGGCTGGGCTTGAGCTTCTCGAGCAGGTAGCTCGTCATCGGCCTGGCCATGCAGGTCGAGGTGGCGGCCTTGATCCGGCCTGCGACTCCGGCGGAGACGAGGTCGAGGTTGCCGGCCGCTCCGGGGTTCTCGTGGCAGCCGACCCCGCCGCAGGAAGGAACGAAGATCGTGGTCTCGACGTCCGAGCAGACGCCGGCGTCCATGAAGAAGCGCTCGGGGCGATCGAGCGCTCCCGGGCAGCCAACCAGCAAAGACCCCACCGCCAACACCCCGAACGCGCGTCGCATCAAGCGGCGCATCTTGCCTGTCGAGGCCAACGGTGGCGACTAATTCGGCGGGCGGGTGAGCGGCAACATCTCGGGGAAACGCAGCCCGATCTCGGCCTCGGAGATCCGGCCGTCGGGCGCCGCGGGGGCCCACAGCAGCTCGGCGCCGAGCAGCTCGAGGTCGGTGACGCGCATCCGATCCTCGAGCACGTTTCGCACCTGGAACGGATCATCGAGCCGCGAGACGCCGAGCAGGGTGCGGCGGCAGCAGATGAGCAGGGTGACTACCACCAGCCCCGAGCCGGGAGTGGCCGTCGCTCCGACCGAGACGGGCTTCTCGCCGTAGCCGAACTGCCGCCAGCTGGGCTGCACGGTGAGCAGGGCCCGGGCGACCTCGCGCACCAGCCGGCCGCGCGCGTCGGGGGTGTTGGGCACCGAGGAGATTCCCAGCTGGGACAGCTGCTGCTCGACCACCCCGCGCGCCTGCGGCTCGAGCGCGAGCGCGAGGATCGACAGCTGCATCCCGCCCGGGGAGTGGGCCTGGGGCGGCGCCGCGCCGGAGACCGGCGGGGGGAAGTTGGCCTGCACCGGGCTCTTCGCCTTGCTGCCGCGCTTCACCAGCCAGACGATCAGCCCCACCAGCCCGATCAGGAAGACCGAGCAGCAGCACAGCATCCCGATCGCGGCCGCGCCCGCCTCTTCGTCGGTGAGGTCGGCGAGGTCGGGAGTCGGGGTCGGGTCGGGATTCGGATCCGGCGGCGGATCGGCGATCGGATCGACCGGGGCTTCGAACCCCTCGTCCGGCGGGGGAGGCTCTTGCTCCGGGAGCACCTCCTCGGCCGGCGGAGGTGGCCTGGTCCTCGGCGCGGGCTTCTTCGCCCAGGCGCCGATCGCCACCAACAACAGCAAGGCCGGCAGCGCGCGCTTCATCAATCCCCCTCGAGGGCGGCCTCGCTGACCTCGGCGAGGATCTCGAACAGCCGGTGCCCCTCGGCGGCGGTCGCGCTGGCCGGAGTGCCGAAGTAGGCGTCGACGCCGCCGCACTCGAGGAAGTCCTTCGCGCCGGCCTTGATCCGCGCCGGGAGGTCGACCTGCAGATCCGGCAGCGCCCGGCGGGCGGCCTCGTCGACCAGGTGGGGCGCGGCGGCCATCATCAGCGAGGTCTCGTAGCCGCCGGCGTGACTGCCGCCGTGCATGAACTCTTCGCCCAGCCGCGGGCCATGCGGGCGGCGGCGGTGATCGGCGACCGCGATCTTCGCGCCGGTCGAGGCGCGGGCCTCGGTCGCCGCTTCGTGCACCAGCTTGAAGTGCGCCGGCTCGAGGTGGTGGTTGCAGATCAGCACCCGGGTGAAGCCGGCGTGGGCGATGCCTTCGATCACTCCCCGCATCAGCGCGCGCGCGGTGTCGCCCTGGAGGCTGACCGTGCCGGAGAACGCGGCGGCGAAGTCGGTGAGGGTGTAGGCGATCGGCGGGAAGGTGACCGAGCCGACCCCTTTCGCGTCCAGGCGGGCGGCGACGCGGCGGCAGACCTCCTCGGCGATCACCACGTCGACGCTCAAGGGCAGGTGCGGCCCGTGCGCCTCGGTGCTGCCGATCGGGAGCAGGGCGACCGCGCCGGTGGAGGCGAGCGCCTTCACCTTCGGCCAGGCCAAAAGGGTGGCGAAGTGGGCGCTCATTCGCGCAGCGCGCCCTTGAGCACCTTGCCGCGATCGCTGCGGGGCAGCGCGTCGAGGAACACCACCTGCCGCGGGGCCTTGTAGGGGGCGAGCGCGTCGCGCACCTGCTGCTTGAGCGCCTCGCCCAGCGCCTCGGACGCCAGCTGGCCGGGGTGGAGCGCGACGAACGCCTTCGGCTTGTCGAGCCCGTCTTTGTCCTGGAACGAGATCACCGCCGCCTCGCGCACCGCGGGGTGCTTGAGCAGCTCGTTCTCGACCTCGAGGGGAGAGAGCCACTTGCCGCTGACCTTCAGCATGTCGTCGCCCCGGCCGCAGAAGAAGAAGTAGCCCTGCGCGTCGCGGCGGAACTTGTCGGCCGAGACGCACCAGTCGCCCCGGAAGGTGCTCTTGCTCTTCTCGTGCTGCTGCCAGTACTCGAGCGCCATCGAGTCGCCCTTGATCCACAGGGTCCCGATCTCGCCGTCGGGCAGCGTGGCGCCCTCGTCGTCGCAGACCTTCGCCTCGTAGCCCTCGACCACCCGGCCCAGCGAGCCGAGCTTCACGTCGCCCCGGCGGTTGGTGATGAAGATGTGGAACATCTCGGCCGAGCCGATGCCGTCGAGGACCTCGACCCCGGTCCGCTCTTTCCACTTCGAGTACAGCTCGGCGGGCAGCGCCTCGCCGGCGGAGAGCGCGATGCGCAGGCTGGAGAAGTCGACCTGCTCGACCCCGGGGGCGTTGACGATCTGGTTGAGCGCGGTCGGCACGCCGGTGAACAGCGTCGGCCGGTGCCGCTTCATCACCTCGAACAGCTTCTGCGCGGTCGGCTTCTCGCGGAACAGCGCGGTCGCGCCGCCGGCCAGCAGCGGGAAGAGCAGGTTGGTGCCGAGCGCGTAGCCGAACGCCAGCCGGGGGACGGAGACGCAGATGTCGCTCTGGCAGTAGCCGACCAGCGGCAGCGCGTAGGTGAGGGCGTTGAAGGCGAAGTCGTGGTGCTTGTGGACGGCGGCCTTCGGAAAGCCGGTCGAGCCCGAGGTGTAGAGCCAGACCGCGGTGTCGTCCTTGTGGGTGTCGGCGAAGGTCGGGTCGGGGGTGGCGCGCTGCAGCTCGGCGTCGTAGTCGAGCTC
>JAGSPQ010000401.1 GCA_018262385.1 Myxococcaceae bacterium
GTACTTCTCGTCGTCGAGCTTGGTGACGGTGAGATCGGCCTCCAGCTTGCCGCCCTCGTTGAGCCACTGGGTGTAGGTGATCACGCCCGAGGGGCCGTCGACGTTGTTGGCCGAGAGGTGGTTGAGGATCCGCCCCGCGTCGCGCCCCTGGACGAGGAACTTCGACATGAACGACATGTCCATCAGGATCACGCCCTCGCGCGCCGCCTGGTGCTCCGCCTGCCAGTAGGGGAACCAGTTCTGCCGGCCCCACGAGAGCGCGTCGACCTTCGGCTCGACCCCGCGCGGGGCGTACCAGTCGGGGCCTTCCCAGCCGCTGACGTCCTTGAAGTAGGCGCCGTGGGCGGCGAGCCGATCGTGCAGCGAAGAGCGCTTGGCTCCGCGCGCGGTGAGCATCGAGCGGGTCGGGTAGTGGCACATGTAGACCATGCCGAGCGACTCGACGGTGCGGGTGCGGCGGTACTCCGGGTTGCACTGGTAGGTGTGGAGCCGATCGATGTTGAAGCCGGTGACGTCGACGTCGGGCCGGCCGTTGATGATCCAGTGCGCCATCACCCGGCCGAGGCCGCCGCCGGTGAGGATGCCGATCGAGTTGAGCCCGGCGGCGACGAAGTAGTTCTTCAGCTCGGGCGCCTCGCCGACGCAGGGCTGGAGATCGGGGGTGAAGCTCTCGGGGCCGCAGAAGAACTTCCGCACCCCGGCGTTCATCGAGATCGGCACCCGCTTCATCGCCTTCTCGACGTACGGCCCCATCCGATCCCAGTCGGGAGCGATCTCACCGAACGAGAAGTCCTCCGGCACCCCGCCCACCTTCCACGGCGCGCAGATCGGCTCGAACAGGCCGATCATCAGCCCGCCGCCTTCCTCGCGGAAGTAGCCGTGCGACTCGGGATCCTCGAGCACCGGAAGCTGGTTGCTCAGCCCCGAGATCTTGTCGGTGATCAGGTAGTAGTGCTCGGTCGCCTGGAGCGGGATGTTGACCCCCGCCTTCGCGCCGACCTGCCGGCCCCACATCCCGGCGCAGTTGACGACGAACTCCGCCTCGATGTTGCCGTACTCGGTGGTGACGCCGGTGACGACGCCGCGCTTCTGCAGCACCCCGGTGACGGCGACGTTCTCGAAGATCGTCGCGCCCTTCATGCGGGCGCCCTTCGCCATCGACATCGTCACGTCGACCGGGTTCACCCGGCCGTCTTCCTTCACGTAGAAGCCGGCGAGGATGTCGTCGGTGCGGGCGAGCGGGAACAGATCCTTCACCTGGCTGGCCGAGATCTCGTGCACGTCGACGCCGCAGTAGCGGTTGAACGCCGAGACCCGGCGGTACTCCTCGAGCCGGTCGGGCTCGGCGGCGACCTCGATGAAGCCCACCGGCATGAAGCCGGTCGACAGCTCGGTCTCGGCCTCCAGCCGGGCGTAGAGATCGCGGGTGTACTTGCGCATCTCGGTCGAGGTCTCCGAGGTCGAGCCGAAGGTCACCATCAGCCCCGCCGCGTGCCAGGTGGTGCCCGAGGTCAGCCGGTCGCGCTCGAGCAGCACCACGTCTTTCCAGCCCATGTGGGCCAGGTGGTAGGCGACGGAGGTGCCGATGATTCCACCTCCGACGACGACGACGCGGGTCTTCTTCGGGAGAATCGGTGGGGACATGCGGCGCAAGATACCCGACCCGCGCAGATCGGGGCTTCGCGCTTCTTCTGTGGAGCATTAAAGCTGCGAGGAGACGATCGGATCCTGCGCACCGGTGCGCCACGGCAGATCCGGCCACCACCGCTCGAGCGGCGCCGGTGCGCCGGGCTCGACGCTCTGACCGGGCCTCGGCGCGATCAGCGTCTGCCCCGCCCGCTTCCCTTCGGCGAGCACGCGCTCGATCGGCTCGGTCCACCCGTGGGCGGCGAGCGGGAAGAGCGCCCAGTGCACCGGCAGCAGCACCTTGCCCTGGACCCACTGGTGCGCGGTCACCGCCTGCTCGGGGCCGATGTGCCAGTCGGGCCAGGCGCGGTTGTACTGGCCGACCTCGATCATCGTCAGGTCGAAGGGGCCCAGCTTCTGGCCAATCTCCTTCATCGCCGGGAACAGCCCGGTGTCGCCCGAGTAGTAGACCCGGTGCTGCGGCCCGCGCACCGCGTAGCCCGCCCAGAGGGTGGCGCCCATGTCGAACAGGTGCCGGCCCGACGCGTGGCGGGCGGGAGTCATGGTGATGATCAGCCCGCCGATCGTGGTGCGTTCCCACCAGTCGAGCTCGACGATCTTCGCCTCGGGAATTCCCCAGTACGCCAGGTGCGCTCCGACCCCGAGCGGGACGACGAAGGTCGCGTTCCAGCCCTTCATCGCCACCATCGTCTGCTGATCGAGGTGGTCGTAGTGATCGTGGGAGATCAGCACCACGTCGATCGGCCTGAGCTGCTCGAGCGCGATCGGCGGCGGATACCACCGGGCCGGCCCGATCCACGTCAGCGGCGACGCGCGCAGGCTCCAGACCGGATCGGTGAGCACCCGGTGCCCGTCGAGCTCGACCAGCGCCGACGAGTGCCCCAGCCAGGTGACCCGCAGCCCGCTCGGCGGCGGCGGCGACAGCTGCGGCGCGGCCACCGGCACCTTCGTCTTCGGCGACACGTCGGGGCTGGGCGAGAACATCCCGGTCAGCGAGCCCCAGGTGTCGTTGATCAGCGGCTGGGGGTTGTCGAAGTGCCCGCCCTTCCACTGCGGCGAGTGCTCGATGCGGGCGCGGCGCTCACCGGTGGCGCTGCTGCCGAGCGCGCTCCACGCATCGGCGATCGCCGCCAGCATCGCGACCACGATCGCCAGCCCGATCCAGCGGACGACCCGCCAGATCCGGACCCGCCGCGCCGGGTTCTCCACTTACTGCGCGAGGTCGAGCCGGAGCACGCGGCCGCCGACCGAGTCGAGGAAGTAGAGCTTCCCGTCGGGACCTTCGGCCAGGCCGCCGAGCTTGCCGCTGCCGAGCCGGGTGTCGACCTCGCCCTTGAAGATCCCGCCCACGCTGAAGACCTTGATCTTGCCGGTCGCCTGATCGCCGACCACCACCAGGCCGGACTTCACCAGCAGGCCGCTGGGCTTGCTCAGGCCGTCGGCCTCGTCGGCGATCACCGTCACCCGGGTGCCGGGCAGCGAATGGAGCGGCGTCTCGCCGTGGTAGGCGGCGATGCGGGTGGCGGTGTTGATCGCGGTGCGGGTGTCGAGGCGCACCACCCGGCGGTTGCCGGTGTCGGCGATGTAGAGCTGGCGGGAGGTCGCGTCGAAGGCGAGGTGGCTGGGCACGTCGGCCAGGCGCTTCAGCTGCCCCGCCGCGTAGCGGATCGCGATCCCGTCCGAGTGATCGTCGGCGCCGAGCGCGTGCGGCTTGTTGAAGAAGTAGCGGTCGATGCTCCCGGCCATGCCGTTGAACACCCAGTACTCGCGGGTGTCGGAGGCGGCGGTGGTCGGACGCGCGCCCGCGGCGATCCCCATCGCCTTCGGCGAGTGGTGGAGCATGTCGAGGTGCGACTGGCTGCCGCCCTCGAACTGGGAGCGGTTGGAGGTGAACAGGGTCGGGCCGGTGAAGAGGTTGCCCTGGGCCTGGCCGTTGTAGTCGTTCACTGAGTCGAGGCTGACGGCGAACTCGGACTTCAGCTTCGAGAACGCAATCTGGGTCGGGTTGTTGAGGAAGTGCGCGCTGTCGTCGAAGAAGCGGGCGACCTTCTGGGTGGGCTTGCCGGGGTTGTCGATGATCACCGTGCTGTCGTCGCCGCGGTTGACCACCCAGAGCGAGCCCTCGCCCGGCTTGAAGGCCAGCGCGCTGGGCCGGTACATCAGCTTGTCGGAGATCACCGTCAGCGTGATCCGCGACGCGCTCACCGTGCCGTTGATCCCGAAGGCGTTCGCCAGCGGCTGCTCGGTGGTGTCGAAGCTGATCGTGCTGTCTTCGTCGTTGGCCGCCTGGACCTCGGCGTCGGGGAACGCCGGCCCGCAGCCCACCACCACCAACGCCAGCGCCAACATCGAGAGCAGGGTTTTCATGGGGGCGCTGACTAGCAGTCGCCTACATCAGATTACAAGACCCCACCCATTAACTTTTCTAGTAATGGTGCATGGTTGCACCATTCTCAACCGCTGAGTGTAGCTAGTCGCTACAGGCGGCGGAGGCGCTGGGAGCGGGCACCCGGGGCGATCCCCTGGCGAAGCTCTCCAGAAAACAGCGGTATTCGCGCCGGGCGGCCTCGCGCTGGTAGGCGATCTCGTGGCCGTCCTCGATCAGGTCCTCGGGGTGCTGGACCACCACTCCGGTGCTGCGGGCGCCGCTGGGGTGGGTGAGGTTGTCGGATGCGGGGAGGGTGATCCGGCCGCGGCCGACCAGCGGGATCACCTCGGCGAGCGGAGTCTGGGCGGGCAGGCCGGTCTGGCTCACGCTGTCGAAGGTCTCTCCGGCGAGGTCGAGCCCGAGCGAGAGGCTCATCGCGTTGGCGATCCTCGGCAGGATGTAGTGATCGACCAGGCCCTGGAACATCAGCACGTGGCGGGGCGACTCGCCGGCGGCGGGCGCCTGGATGATCCGCCGCGCGTAGATCTGCGAGTCGGCCGGCTCGGCGGCCCACTGGACCAGCGAGAGCACCGGGTCCTCGGCCAGCAGCGCGCGCCCTTCGGTCGAGTAGCCGATCAACACCTCGGCCAGCGGCCGGACCTCGAGCGGCTTGATCTTGTAGATCACGTTCTCGATCCAGCTGGCGCCCGCGCCGCTGAGGATCGCGGCCCGGAAGCGCGGCTCGGAGGCGAGCACCAGCGGGCCGATGGTCGCTCCCATCGAGTGGCCCATCAGCGCCAGCTTGCTCAAGTCGAACGAGACCTTCGAGCCGCCCGCG
>JAGSPQ010000402.1 GCA_018262385.1 Myxococcaceae bacterium
TGCGGGCGGCGGCCTCCAGCTGGGCAACCGTCGCGTCGGGCCGGGCGACCTTCAGGTTCTCGGCGATGGTGGCGGCGAACAGCAGCGGCTCCTGGGTCACCAGGGCGAACTGGGCGCGGACGCTGTGGACGGACGAGTCGCGGGCATCGACGCCATCGAGCAGGACCCGGCCCGCGTGCGGCGTCTCGAAGCGCAGCAGCAGCGAGGCGAGGGTCGACTTGCCGCTGCCGCTCTCGCCGACGAGCGCGGTCACCTGCCCGATCGGAATCTGCAGCGACACGTCTTCCAGCGCCGGGCGATCGCCCCAGCCGAAGCGAAGCCCTTGCAGCTGCACCGACTGGGTGAGGCGCGCCTCGCCTGAGCCGCCCTCGACCCCCGCGGGCAGGCCGAGCACCGCGTCGAGTCGCTCGAGCGCGGCGACCGCCGCGACGCCGAACTGGCTGACCCGGCCCAGATCCTTGGCCGGCTGGTAGAGCAGGATGATCGCGGCGAGGAACGACACCAGCGCCTCGGGCGCCACCGCGCGGGTCGAGAACGTGAAGGCGAGCGTGCCGGCGATCGCGGCGGCGGCCAGCACCTCCATTGCGCCCGGCAGCGCGGCCCGCGACCACGCCGCGCGCGAGAGCGAGCGCTGCAGGGCCTGGGCGCGATCGTCGAAGCGGCGAAGCTCGGTGCCCTGGGCGCCGAAGACCTGGATCGTCTTGAGGGCGCCGATTCCTTCCTGAACCTGGGCGGTGAGCGAGCCGACCTGCGCCTGGGCCTTGCGCACCCGGCGCAGCAGCGCCGCCGTCAGCCGCGAGGCCGGCCAGATTGCGATCGGCACCGCGACCAGGGCCAGCAGCGACAGCTGCCACGAGAGCGAGACGGCGACCGCGATCAGGATCGCGATCTGCAGCGTGTCGCGCAACCAGGACGCCATCGCGTAGGTGGCGGCGACCTCCACCGCGGCGACGTCGGCGGTGAAGCGGCTGAGCAGGTCTCCGGACAGGGCTTGCGAAGACTGGCGCGGCGAGAGGCCGAGGAAGCGGTCGAAGACCTGCCGGCGCAGGTCGATCACCACCCGCTGCCCGTACAGCCCGACGAAATAGAACTGCCCCAGGTAGCCGACGCCCTTCACCAGCCCAATCGCCACCAGCACCGCCGGCAGCCACCACAGCAGCTTCTCGCGCGGCCAGAGCGCGGCCTCGGGCCAGAAGCGGAACAGCGGCTGGAGCCCGTCGCTGCCGCCGGTCAGCAGGAACCGCAGCGCAGGCCCGAGCAGCCAGGCGTAGGCGCCGGTGGTGATCCCGACCATCGCCATGCAGACGAACGAAAGTCCGAGCAGCCGGAGGTGGGGTTTGCCGAGGCGCCAGAGTCTGGTCAACGGCGCCGGACTTTACATGCACCGGCCGCAACGGTACGGGTCACGGGTGGAGCGCCCCTTGACCTGGGTAATGGTGGTCGCCGGCGAGGCGTCGGGCGATCAGCACGCCGCCGCGGTGGTCGCCGCGCTGAGGCAGCGCGATCCTTCCTTGCGGTTCTTCGGGATGGGGGGGCCCAGGCTCGGCGCGCAAGGGGTCGAGCTGGTGCACGGAGCGCACGAGATCTCGGTGATGGGGATCGTCGAGGTGCTGCCGAAGGTGCCGCGGATCTGGCGGGTGCTGGGAGATCTGGCCCGCGCGGCCGAGGAGCGCCGGCCCGCCGCCGCGCTGCTGATCGACGTCCCCGACTTCAACCTCCGCCTGGCGAAGCGGCTCAAGCGGCTGGGGATTCCGATCGCCTGGTACGTCGCACCGATGGCCTGGGCCTGGCGCGAGAGCCGGGTGGAGCAGCTGCGCGAGCGCGTCGATCAGCTGCTGTGCATCCTCCCGTTCGAGGAGAAATTCTTCCGCGATCGCGGGGTCGCCGCCACCTACGTCGGCAGCCCGGTG
Source organism: Myxococcaceae bacterium (assembly GCA_018262385.1). Classification (GTDB taxonomy): domain Bacteria; phylum Myxococcota; class Myxococcia; order Myxococcales; family Myxococcaceae; genus JAGSPQ01. The sequence goes on from JAGSPQ010000402.1 coordinate 1,911, forward strand.
CTGGAGCAGATGCCGCCGGTGAAGCCCGCTTCGGAGTTTCGAGCGCAGCTGGGGCTGGCGCCCGATCGGCCGACGCTGGCGGTGCTGCCGGGCAGCCGCCGGTCGGAGCTGAGCCGGCTGCTGCCGACGCTGGTCGAGGTCGCGCGGCGCCAGGCGCAGCTGCACCCCGGGCTGCAGGTGGTGGTCCCCATCGCCTCCGGGCTCCCGCCCGAGCAGGTCCGCCGGCCCTTCGAAGGCAGCGGCGTGACCCCGCGCTTCATCGACGGTCAGGCCCCCGAGGTGGTCGGGGCGGCCGACGTGGCGGTCGTCGCTTCCGGGACGGCGACGCTCGAGGCGGCGCTGATGCACCGGCCGCTGGTGGCGGTGTACCGGGTCTCTCCGGTCACCTACCTGGTGGGACGAACGATGCTGAAGATCCCGTTCGTCTGCCTGGTCAACCTGCTCGCCGGCCGGCGGGTCGTCCCCGAGCTGCTGCAGGGCGACGCGACCCCCGAGGCGATCGTCGCTGCCCTCGAGCCGCTCTGGAGCGGGCCCGCGCGTACGGCGCTGCTCGACGGGCTCGACGAAGTGCGCGCGAAGCTGGGCCAGCCGGGAGCCGCGGGGCGGGTGGCCGACGCAGTGCTGAAGCTCACTTCAGGTCGGTGAAGAGGTTCACCTTCAGCTCGGTTGATTGACCACCCTTCACCTCGATGGTGCGGGTGATCGCCTTCTTCAGCTCGTCGTTGCTCACCGTCACCGAGTGCCGGCCTTGCCACAGCTCGGCCTGGACGAGGCTGCTGGCCTTCTTGATCACCCGCCCGCCGATCGCGACGTTGCCGAAGGGCTCGACGTGCACCACCAGCTGCCCCTTGGCGGCGACGAACCGCAGCTCGCGCACCTCGCCGCCGGCGAGCCTTGGCTGGGTGGTCTGCGACAGCCCGAGGTCTTTGTTCTGCAGCACCACGGTGTGCTTCCCCGGCGCGACCTCGACGTCGACCGGGGTGACGCCCCACGACTTCTTGTCGACCACCACCTCCATCGCCGGCACCGCGGTGACCCGGAGCACGGCGGCCTTCACCGGCGAGGGGGCCGGGGCGTCGACCGGCTCGGGGATCACCTCCGCGATCGGCGGCTCGACGGGAAGAACCGGCTCGACGACGACAGGCGGCTCGACCACCGGGGGGACCTCGGGCGGCTTCGGCGGGTCGACCATCACCACCGCGGCGGGGGCCGGCCAGAACAGGAACACCGCGGCGCCGGCGAGGATCGCCATCCCCACCAACAGGGCGAGCAGCAGCGTCCGGCTGTGCTGGGGCGGCGCGAGGGTCAGCGGGGCAACCGCGTCGGTGGCGCGCGGCAGCACGGTGATCGCGCGGGGGAAGGCCTGGTCGGTGACCGCGCTCGACGGGAAGAGATCCGCAGCGCCGCCCACCTGCACCCCGGCCGGCACGGGCGAGGTGAGCCGAATCACCGAGTCGGTGCCCATCGGCGCGGTCGTCGGAGCCGAGTCGTCGTAACCGGTGAGCGGCACCTGATCGGTCGGGTGGTGGGCATCGCCCGGGTTCGAGGTCACCCGGACCACGGTGTCCCCCGGCTCGATCCTGGCCGGGGTGGCAAGGCCGGGCAGCGCGTCGAGCTCGACCGGCAGGTGCGACGCCTCGGCGGCCACCACCCGGAACAGGCGGACGAGATCATCCTGGCCGACCACCTGGCGATCCCCCTGAATGTACGCCTCGAGATCGGCCTGGAGCGCGGCCGCGGTCTGGTAGCGCCCGTCGGGCTGAGGGTGAAGGGCGCGGCTGAGGATCTTCTTCAGCACCGGGGGAATGTTCGGGCGCAGCTGCTCGACCGGCTTGATCCGCCCCAGCCGGGCGTTGTCGATCTGCTGCACCTCGAGGTCGCCGGCGATCGCCCGCGCGTTGGTGAGCAGCTCGTACAGCACCAGCCCGAGCGCATAGACGTCGACCCGGCAGTCGATCACCTGCCCGGTGACCTGCTCGGGGGCCATGTACGGGTACTTGCCCTTCACCAGCCCGGCCTGGGTGCGGTGCATCGTCTTCGCCGCGCGGGCGACTCCGAAGTCGATCAGCTTCACCTCGCCGCGGGTGCTGACGAGGATGTTGTGCGGGCTGACGTCGCGGTGAATCAGGTGCAGCGGCTCGCCATTGGTGCCGACCGCGTGGTGCGCGTAGTGAAGCGCGCCCGCGGCGTCGGCCACCACCTTCGCCGCCAGCTCCGGGGCCATGAACTCGCCCTGGCGCTCGTGCTCGAGGCTGATCGTCATCAGGTCGAACCCGGGCACGTACTCCATCGCCAGGTAGTAGGTGCCTTCGTGCTGCCCGAGGTCGAAGATCCGCGCGATGCCGGGGTGGTTCAGCTGGGCGAGCAGCGAGGCCTCGTCGAGGAACATCCGGACGAAGTCCCCGCTGGCGCACAGGTGCGCGTGGGGCCGCTTGATGACGCAGACCCCGTTCGGCCCACGGGCAAGAAAGACATCCGCCATCCCCCCCGCGCCGATCCGCCGGTCGAGGACGTAGGCACCCAGCTGCTCAGGCATCGTTCGACGCGTTTAGCACTTTTCGTCGTGCGTACCTGTAGGGCGATGCTAAACGCCCGCGCGCCGTGCAGAGCGCCCTCGTCATCATCCCGACCTACAACGAAGCCGAGAACCTCGCGCCGATCACGTCCGCGGTGTTGGCGGCCGAGCCGAGGGTCGACATCCTCGTCGTCGACGACAACAGCCCGGACGGCACCGGAGACCTCGCCGACGCGCTGGCGAAGAAAGAGCCGCGGATCCGGGTGCTCCACCGGCAGAAGAAGGAAGGGCTGGGCAAGGCCTACCTCCACGCGTTCCGGTGGGCGCTCGACGAGGGCTATCAGTACGTGATCGAGATGGACGCGGACTTCTCGCACGATCCCCGCTACCTGCCCCGGCTGCTGGACGAGGCGATGGGCGGCAC
>JAGSPQ010000403.1 GCA_018262385.1 Myxococcaceae bacterium
TTCATCGAGGAGCTGACCGGCTCTCCGCTGCCCACGCCGCGCCGGCCGGAAGACTCCGACGAGCGCTCGGGCGTCGCCACCCCCGGCTCGGGCTCGAGCGAGTCGTTGATGATGGGGAAGACCGCCGCGCCTTCCAGCGCGCCCCGACCGCCCACTGCTCCGCCTGCGGCCCCGTCCCTCGCGCCCCGGCTCGCCGGCCCGGCGGCGCTGCTCGTCGCCGCGGCGGCGGGGGCGTGGCTGCTGTTCCGCCCGGCGACGACGGTGGCGATCCCGGTGCCGGCGCCGGTGGACCCGGTGGTGGCGATCGACGCCGGCGCCGTGGCGGTGGCGGCGGCGGTGCGGGTTCCCGAGGTCGTCGCCGAAGATGCGGGCGCGCCGGTGGTCGCGGTCGCCGCAGTGAAGCGGTTCGCAATGCCGCCCGCCGACGAGCTGGAGAAGCTCGAGGCGCTCGAGCGAATGGTGCAGGCGAAGCAGTTCAAGGATGCGGTCGAGATGTCCGACCGGACCAACCGGCTGCAGCTGTCGCCGGTCGGGCTGTCGTACGCGGCGATGCTCAGCACCCAGGCCAGCTGTGGCTACAAGGACCAGGGCGGGGCCCAGGCCCGCTACCGCGCGATCACCGAGCCGAGCCACCGCACCACCGCGAAGAGCTTCTGCGCGAAGTACATCGATTCGGCGCTGCTCACCCTCTGAAGGCGGCCGGCCTGTATCCTCGGCCGATGGTCCTCGGGCGGGTCGCACTTGCGGGATGGGCGCTGGCTCTTTCGTTCGGCTGCGGGCCGCGCCCGAGCTCCGTCGACGCCGGCACGAGCGTCGATGCGGGGACGAGCGTCGATGCCGGCGCGCTCGATGCTGGCCGCCCGTGGAACGCGAACGAGGTCTCGATTCTCTTTCCGCTTCCGTCCGACGGCGGGCTGCTGCTGGCGATGCGCACCCCGGCCGACGGCGGCGCTCGGGTCCTGCTCCCGGAAGAGCTGTTTCACCGCCTCGGCAGTCCGGACTCGGGGCTTCCCCGGCTCGTCGAGGGCGCGGGCAATCGCGACGTCTACCCGGACTTGCGGGTGGTCTCGGCCCGCATCGATCCCTGCTTCGATGGGCCCAGTCCGCTCGACGGTTCCTGCCAGCGGCAGGTGCGCCTGGTCGCGCAGGCGCTGGACCCGGCGAGCATCTCGTTCTCCGACGCGGCGATTCACCTCTTCTACCAGCTCGACGAGCCGCGGTTCCTCGACACCCTGGCGCGGCTGCGCGCGCTCTCCCGCGCCACTGCGGTGACCGGGCCGCTCGCGCCCCACCCGATCCTCTCGCGCGAGGCGCTGGCGGGGCCGTTCAGCGACGAGGTGAGGGCGATCCTCCTCTCCGTCTGCTCGAGCGCCAACCTCACCCGCTTCACCGCGATGGCGACCGGCCGCTCGAAGAACTGGTTCTTCTTCATCCTCGATCGCCAGGCCGACGGCGGCTTCGCCCAGTCCGAGATTCCCGGCGGGCTCACCAGCGACTCGTTCACCGACCAGGGCCAGACCCATTACCGGATGGGCATCCCGCTCGCCGTCCCCTGGTTCCCCGACCCGCTGCTCTCCTCGAGTCAGACCCGGGCGCTCGGCGATGCCGCCTTCGCCACCGGCTATGACCAGCTCGTTCGGCTGAGCAACCCGCGGCTCACCCGCACCCGCGACGTCAGCTGCGCCGCCTGTCATGCCTCCGAGTCGACCCAGGTCGAGGCGCTGAGCGATCGCGACGCCGGAATGCCGCCCCAGGCCCCCTCGGCCTATGGGCCGCCGCGCAGCTCGGAGTACCGGCTGGGCAACCTCCATGCGTTCTCGTTCTTCTTCGACGTGCCGGCGATCAGCGAGCGGACCTTCAACGAGACGCAGGAGGTGCTGCGCTTCCTCGGCAGCAGCGCGTTCCTGCAGAGCCTGTCGCCGGTCGATCGGGCGCGGCTCGAGTAACCGCGCTACGGGCCCTTCACGCCCGAGAGGGTGCCGGTGCCGCTGTCCTCTTCGATCACCTCGAACACCGCGGTGCGGACCTTGCTGCCGAACAGCGGTCGCTCGCCCAGCGGGGTCACGTCGAACCGGGCGCCGATCGCGGCCAGCGTCTTGCCGGTGATCAGCACCTGGCCCGGCTCGCCGGTCGCGCAGACCCAGGAGGCGATGTTCACCGGCTCGCCGATCGCGGTGTAGTCGAGCCGCGCCTCGCTGCCGACGGTGCCGGCGAGGACCTTGCCGGTGTTGAGGCCCATCTTCAGCTCGCACCGCTCGCGGGGCGGCCGCCTCGACATCGCCTTCTCCCATTCCATCTTCAGCGCCACCGCGCAGCGCACCGCCCGCAGCGCGTCGTCGCCCTTGCTGTAGGGCGCGCCGAACAGGGCCATCACCCCGTCGCCGAGGAACTTGTCGACGGTGCCCTCGAAGCTGAAGATCGTGGTGGTCGCGCGTTGGTAGAACTCGTTGAGCAGCTCGACCACCCGATCCGGCGTCACCTTGTGGGCGAGGGCGGAGAAGCCGGCGATGTCGGCGAACAGCACGGTCACCGGCTGCTCCTCGAGCGAAGTCAGCTTGGCGCCCTTCTTCTTCAGCTCGGCCACCCGGCGCTCGACGATGTCCGGCGCGTGAAACCGCTCGAGCGCCTTGCGCAGGTGCAGATCGGTCGAAGGCAGCCGCTCTTCGAACTTCTGTACCCCGGTGTAGATCAGCTGCCCGACCGCGGTCGCCACGTCGAGCAGGTCGGCCACCGACTCGTCGCTGCGCCCATCGCGGTTCAGGTAGAGGACCCCGGCCCAGGGCGCGCCGGTGCCGATCGGAATGCAGAGCACCTGGTCGACGCCGTAGAGCACCACCGACTCGCGCTCGGCGAACCGTTCGTCGTCGCGCACGTCGTTGACCACGATCGCCGCGCCCTTCGCCAGCGCCGCGTCGACCACCGCGTCGGACACCGGCACCTCGCCCTTCTCGAGCTTGCCGCCGTGCCGCACCGCGGCCGGCACCATCACTCCCGACGAGTGGCGCAGCAGCACCACGCCGGTGGTGGCGCCGACCCGCTCCATCACCCGGTCGGTGACGTCTTCGAGGAACGGCTGGAGCGAGGTGGTGGTGGCGAGCTTCTCGGCGACCTTGAACAGCATCACCAGCGACTGCCAGGCGATCGGAGAGGTCTTCTTCCCGGCGTCGAGATCCACCTCGCTCGTCTTCGGCTGATCGTCCTCGAGGATGTCGCTGTCGGTGGCGAACGGGGTGCTCGCCGCGCTGAACGGCGAGATGTTGTCGAGGACCTTCAGCACCACGCTGTCGCGCACGTCGCGGGCGAGGATCACCGCCGAGCCGATGTCGATCCCGCGGCCGAAGCGCTTCACCGCTCCGCCTGCTCCGAGGTCCACCATCTCGGTCGCGGCGTTCTCGACCGTGCTGGGCTGCTTGATCACCAGCGCGTTCTCGCCGACCTGGAGGATGTCTCCGGCCACCAGCGGCGAGGTGCCGATCAGCGCCACCCCGTTGACCTTGCTGCCGTTGCGGCTGCCGAGATCCTCGGCCTGCAAGGCGTCGCCCTTCACCGTGATTCGCGCGTGCTTGCGCGAGACGAGGTCCCCCGAGAGGACGATGTCGTTCTCGTCGGCGCGGCCCATGTGGGTCACGCCTTCGGGGAGCTCGTAGGCAGTGTCGAAGTAGCCCGGGCCGTTGATGATGAGCTGCCACATGCGGACGGGGGAGTATGGCAAAGCCGCCCGCCCATGCCGAGGAAAGAGCCGCCTTACGGGTTGAGGTGGGGCAACCCCCGCGTGGTAAACGCGCGGGACATGCCCGTTCGCCTCGTCGTCACCGACATGGACAACACGATGTACTCCTGGGTCGACTACATCGTGCCCGCGATGGAGGCGCTGGTCGCCGCCGTCTGCCAGGCCACCGGCTTCCCCCGGATCAAGGTCGTGCAGTCGTTGAAGACCGTCTATTCGAAGTACGAGAGCAACGAGTACCCGTTCGCGCTGCAGGAGAGCACGATCTACGCGGAGTTCCCGGAGTTCGGCTCGTTCGACAAGCTGATCATCGAGCCGGCGCGAATGGCGTTCGCCGAGGCGCGCAAGAAGTACATGAAGCCGTACAAGGGCGTGATCTCCACCCTCGAGGCGCTCAAGGAACGGAAGATTCCGGTCGTCGCGCTCACCGACGCGCCGAGGAACCCGGCGGAGCAGCGGGCCAAGCGGATGGGGTTCGACCAGTTTCTGGGCAGCCTCTACACCCTGCCGGGTTTTCAGCTGCCGGCCTCACCCGAGGGGCAGACCCTGGTCGCGCCCGACATCCTGCAGAAGGAAGAACGGGGGCTCTACCGCGCCGCCTGCGACGTGATCGAGCTGCCGCGGGACTACGAGAAGCCCAACCCGAGGGGGCTGCTGCAGATCTGCCAGACCTGGTCGGTGGATCCGGCCGAGGTGCTGGTGATCGGCGACTCGCTGAAGAAGGACATCGGGGTGGCGCGCGAGGTCGGCGCGATCGATTGCTGGGCAGAGTACGGAACCTACGTCAGCCTCGAGTACCGCGAGCGGCTCGACATCATCTCCGCCGCCTCGGTCACCCGGCGCCACGCGGCGAGCGTGTACGAGTCGGGGCAGCTGCCGCTGAAGGCGACCCACGTGATGTCGAGCTTCTCGCAGATCCTCGATGTGATCGACGAGGCGCGCTGAGCAGTCAGCTTCGGCGGCGGCGACGCAGGCCAAGCAGCATCAGCCCCGCCACCCACCAGAGCGCCATCGGCGCCTGGGTGCAGCCGCAGCCGACGGCGAAGGCCCGCGGATCACCCGGTGTTCCACCGTCGCTCGTTCCGCCGTCCGCGGTCCCGGCGTCCACTCCCGGCTTGTC
>JAGSPQ010000404.1 GCA_018262385.1 Myxococcaceae bacterium
CGCCATGGGTGGGCTCGACGTCTTCTGAGCACGCGCAGAGCGGTTTCAGGGGTTCTCGAACCAGGTGCGCCAGGTGCCGTCGGAGAGGGTCTGCGCGACGTAGAGCAGCGAGCCGTCATGGGTCAGCCCGGCCGGCAGATCGATCTGCCGCGCATCCGGGATCCCGATCTTCGGGTCATTGGGCAGATGCGGGCCGGCCGGCTTCATCACCGTGTCGGCCGGATACTGGGTGCGCAGGTGCACCGCTTTGATCGCCGCCGGGGCCACCGGGTAGCCCCTGACCCGGGTGCCGAAGTCGAGCATGAAGCGCACCTCGGCGCGGCCATCCGCGTTGGGATCGCGCTCGTTCGTCCCCGCCAGCGGAGAGGCCACCGTGATCAGATACGTCGCCGGGCCGCTTCGGGCGCGGGTGGGGACGTTGACCCGGGTGGCGCCCAGGCTGACCACGATGCCGCCGGCGCTGTGGGCGAGCACCAGCAACCGGCCATCGGCGTTGGGCAGGCACTCGAGCAGGTGGGAGAGCCCGGTGGCGAAACCGCCGGCGATCGCGTCGCGGTGGTCCCAGGGGACCCAGCGGTACAGAAACATCGCCGCGGGCTTCGCCTTCGCCAGGAGCGGCAGCATCGCGGTGATCTCCGGCCCGTCTCCCTTCACGCCGGGGACGAGGACGATCACCTCTCCTTCGCCGACGCTCGCGGCGAGCGGGCCGCAGGCAGGGGCGGGGTCGACCGGCTGCCACTTCAGCGCGCCGTCCGCCCGGAACCACCCGACCGACCCCAGCTCCCGCGCGATGGTGACCGGGCTGAACGACGCGCACCCGCAGAACAACAAGACTGAGAGCAGCGCCTTCATGTGGGTTGGGTTAGTTCCGCACGATGCTTCGGTGGCTCTGGTTGGGGACGGTGCTCTTCGCTTCGGGCTGCAAGCTGTTCTTCCCCGCTCCGGTGGTGATGCGGTCGGTTTTCGACCCACTTCCTGGCAACGCGCAAGCCAAATGTCTGATCGTGCTGTTGCCGGGCTACGGCGATTCGGCCGAAGCGTACCGCCAGCAAGGGTTCGTCGACGCGATTCGGCGCAGCGGCGTCTCCGCGGACATCGTCGCGGCCGACGCCACCCTCGGCTACTACCTGCGCGGCACTGCGCCCGGGCGAATCGAGCACGACGTGGTCGCGCCGCTTCGCGCCCGGGGCTACGAGCAGCTGTGGGTGCTGGGAATCTCGATGGGCGGGTTCGGCTCGATTCACTACACCCAGAGCTTTCCCCAGCACGTCGATGGGATCCTCGCCCTGGCTCCGTACGTGGGCGACGTCTCGGTGGAGAACGAGATCCGCGGCGCCGGCGGACTCGTGAAGTGGACCCCGGATCCCGCCGCGCCCCTCACCGAGGACAACTATCGGCGGCAGACCTGGAGCTGGCTCCACCAGGTGGTCACCGGCAAGCAGAAGGGCCCGGAGATCTACCTGGGCTTCGGCGACCAGGATCGCCTCGGAAGAGATTCGCTGCTCGCCGCGGCGCTGCCGAAGGACCGGGTCTTCTCCGCCCCGGGCGGACACGACTGGCCGGCGTGGCGGGAGCTGCTGAGGCAATTCCTTCAGGCCTCCGAGTTCCAGCGCCGCTGCGCCCCCTGACGCGGCCTCACCGGCGCGGCTCGAGCCCGGACACCCAGTCGTGGAGCTCGCCGAAGGTACGCAGGCGCACCGCCCCGGCCGGTTGCTGCGGCCACGCTCCCGAGCCGCCGAGCACCAGCGGAACCGCGCGCGCCCGGCACACCGCGCCGATCTTCCTGGCGATCGCGGTGAGGGCGCGGGCGTCGCTCGAGTGCGAGGACGCCGAGAGGGCGACCAGCTGGGCGCGCCCGCCCTGGACGGTCTGGACGAGTTGGGCGGTCGGGGTCCGGCCCCCGAGCCAGAGCGGAACCCAGCCCAGCTCGCGCAAGCACAGCTCGGTCAGCGACAGGCCGAGGGTGTGCTCGTCCCCCTCGGCACAGGCGAGCAGCGCGCGGGGCGCGTCCGCCCGCACCGGCTGCGCCTCGGCGATCAGCGCCAGCGCCCGGCCGAGGCAATCCGACGCGACGTGCTCGGCGGCGATGGTGAGCCGCCCGGACTTCCAGCGCCGGCCCAGCTCGGTGATCACCGGGCCCAGCTCGTCCGTCACCCGGTGCCAGGCGCCCAGCCGGGCCCGCGCGTCGAGCAGCGCTCCCTCGGCTTCATACCGACGCCCGTCGACCAGCCGGTGGATCCACCCATCGACGAAGGACTGGGCCTGGGCGGCGGGGGTGGACTGGGAGAGGACGAAGCGCTCGAGCGCCCCCCGGGCGAACCGCCGGTGACCGCCCGCGGTGCGGACGCAGGTCAGCACGCCCTCGTCCCCCCAGCGCTTGACGGTAGAGGGAGCGACCCCCGCCAGGCGGGCGGCTTGAGCGGTGGTGAGCAGCGCCTGGGTCATGCCGACCGAGATATGGTCGATTTGGTCGTATTTCAACTTGAAATTCATTCAATTCGTCCACATTGGATCGCCCGGAGCCACCCATGACCGCCTTCGACTTCGAGGTCTTCTTCGACGGGGCCTGTCCCCTCTGCACCAGGGAGATCGCCCTGCTCCAGCGCCTCGACCGCCGGGAACGGATCCGGTTCACCGACATCGCCGCCCCCGGCTTCGACGCCGGGCCGGTGGGAGTCGGCTGGGCGCAGCTGATGGATCGGATCCACGGCCGGCTGCCGGACGGCACGCTGCTCGAAGGAGTGGAGGTCTTTCGCCGGCTCTATCAGGCGGTTGGGTTCGGCCCGCTGGTCGCCGCCACCCGGCTGCCGGGCATCTCCCACCTGCTCGAGCTCGCCTACCGGCGGTTCGCGAAGAACCGGCTCCGGCTCACCGGGCGCTGCGTGGAGGGCGGCTGCGCGCTCCACTCCCGCCCCGGCCCGGACCTGAGGATCGCCTCCTGATTCGAACCGAAGAGCTGGGCCGGGTGCGCCCGCGTCCGCCCGACCGGGGGGACTCGTTCTGGTCGATCTGGTCGCGGCGCGCCCTCTCGCTTCCGGCCCACCTGGGGCTGGCGGTGCTGTGCGTGGCGACCGCTCCGGTCTGGGTGATCGCCGCGCTGGCCACCGACGCCGTCACGGGCAAGCTGCGGACCCTGCCTCGCAGCCGGGCGCTGGCCTTCTTCGCCCTCTACCTCGGGTGCGAGCTGGCCGGGGTGGCGGTCGCCGGGCTGCTCTGGCTGTTCACCGGAGGCGGCTGGCTCGGCGGCGCGGAGCGCTACCGGCAGGCCAACTTCTCCCTCCAGCGGGTCTGGGCCAACACCCTGTTCCACGGCGCGCTCTTTCTGTTCTCGATGAAGCTGGAGGTCGAAGGGGCCGAGCTCGCCCAGCGGGGCCCGCTGCTGTTGTTCGTGCGCCACTCGAGCACCGCCGACACCGTGCTCGCGGCGGCGATCGTCGCCAGTCCCCACCGGCTCGCCCTGCGCTACGTGCTCAAGCGGGAGCTGCTGTGGGACCCGTGCCTCGACATCGTCGGCCGGCGGCTCCCCAATGCGTTCATCGATCGGGCGAGCCGGCGCAGCCACGGCGAGGTGAGGGCGATCGCGAAGCTGGCCCAGAACCTCGATCCCTCCTCGGCGGTGCTGATCTACCCGGAAGGCACCCGCTTCAGCGCCCAGAAGCTGACCGCGGCGGTCGCCGCGCTGCGCGCCAGAGGCAACGCCGCCTGCGCGGAGATCGCGGCCGGCTTCCAGTCCGTGCTGCCGCCCCGGCTCGGCGGGCCGCTGGCGCTGCTCGAGGCCGCGCCGGGGGTGGACGTGGTCTTCGTCGAGCACGTCGGCTTCGAGGGCGCGGCCACCTTCGCCCAGTTCTGGAGCGGAGCGCTGGTCCGCCAGACCATCCACGTCCGGCTGCGCAGGGTTGCCGCCGCCGAAATCCCGCCCCACCGCCGCGACCGCTGGCTCTTCGAGCGGTGGAGCGAGACCGATCGCTGGATCTCGGCCCGGACCCCGCGGGCGGGAGCCACCCGATGACCTTCAGAGTGCTCGCCGAGAATGCGGGCCTGGTGCTGCTGATGATGACCGGGCTGTGGGCGGTCAGCGTGGCCCGGCGCGATGCGGGCGTCGTCGACCCCTGGTGGTCGATCGGCTTTCTGCTGATCACCGCGCGCACCGCCGCGTCGACCGGGCTCACCCCGGCGAAGACGCTGCTGCTGGCGATGGTCGGGGCCTGGGCGCTTCGCCTCTGGCTCCACCTGCTGCTGCGCAGCCGCGGCCGGCCGGAGGATCCGCGCTACGCCGCCTTCCGCCAGCGCTTCGGAGCCGCGCGCTATTGGTGGGTCAGCTTCTTCCAGGTCTTCCTGCTCCAGGGCGCGTTGCTGGTCTTCATCTCGGCGCCGCTGCAGCTGGCCGCGGTGGCGCGCGAGCCGGACCCGATCGGCCTTCCCCACCTCGCCGGGCTGCTGCTGTTCGGCATCGGGTTCCTGCTCGAGGCGGTCGCCGACGCCCAGCTCCAGTCCTTCCGAACCGATCCGGCGCGGCGGGGCGCAGTGCTCGACACCGGGCTGTGGCGCTTCAGCCGCCATCCCAACTATTTCGGCGAGGCGCTGCTGTGGTGGGGCTTCTGGCTCTGCGCGCTGGGGCAGCCCTGGGGCTGGGCGACAATCTTCGCTCCGTTGATGATGACGTTCCTGCTGGTGAAGGTCTCGGGAGTGTCGATGCTCGACGCCCACCTCACCGCCACCCGGCCGGGGTACCGCGCGTACCTGCTGCGGACCTCGGCGTTCGTTCCGCTGCCGCCGCGCCCGCAGTGAGGTCCGCGCGCCAGCCGCGGGTTGGCCCCTCGGGGGTCGGCGACTTCGGAGCTCA
>JAGSPQ010000405.1 GCA_018262385.1 Myxococcaceae bacterium
CGCAGAGGAACTGGATCATCGCGTTCTTCAGCCCGTAGTCGATCGCCACCACCTTGTACTTGCCGGTGGTCTGCGCCGCAGGAGTCGCGTTGAGCGGGTCGGGCGTGCACTTCGTCCACTCGAACGGCTCTTTGACCGAGATCCCGGTGGCCAGATCGAGCCCCTCCATGCCGTGGGCGCTCGCCGCCTTCTCGACCAGCGCCTTCGCCGAGGTGCCGTCGGACGAGAGGATCCCCATCTGCGAGCCGTGGGTGCGCAGGTGCCGGACGAGCTGGCGGGTGTCGAGGCCCTGGATCCCGGGGATCCCCCAGCGCACCAGGTACTGATCGAGCGACTCCTTCGACCGCCAGTTCGAGGCCTCGGAGAGCGCGCGGACCACCAGCCCGACCGCGTGGGGGCGGCTGGACTCCTCGTCGTCGGGGTTGGTGCCGACGTTGCCGATGTGGGGATAGGAGAAGGTCAGGATCTGCCCGACGTAGGACGGGTCGGTGAGGATCTCCTGGTAGCCATACATCGAGGTGTTGAACACCACCTCGCCCAGGATCTGGGTCGCGGCGCCGAACGCCTGGCCCTTGAAGACGGTGCCATCTGCGAGTGCGAGGATCGCGTCCTTCCCGAGGGTCGTCATGAGGCTCCGGTAAAACGGACTTCGCCGCCGATCAAGGTGTAACGCACCCGGTGCTGGGCAGGGTCGACGATCGTCAGGTCCGCGCGGGTCCTCGGCGCCAGCGATCCGCCTTCGAGGCTCAAGATCGCCGCCGGCCCGGAAGAGAAGAGCCGGGCGAGTTGGGTCGGCTCGAGCTTCAGCGTCGCGACCCGCCCGAACGCCTGGGCCAGCATCTGGGCGCCCGGGGTGCACTGATCGAAGGGGTGCTCGCGCTCGACCGGGTCGATGCGGTGGTGGTCGCTGGCGATCGCGTCGATCGTCCCGTCGCGGACGGCGGCGACCAGGGCCGCCACGTCGGCGGCCGGCCGCAGCGGGGGCCAGACGCGCGCCTCGATCGCGTACCCGCGCGCGGCGTCGTCGGTCATCGTCAGGTGGTGGGGGGTCGCATCGGCGGTGACCTTCAGGCCCCGCTGCCGGGCGTCTTTGAGCAACCGCAGGCTGCCGGCGCAGGTCAGGTGCGAGAAGTGGAGCCGGCCGCCCTGCTCTTCCAGCAGCGCCAGATCGCGCGCCACCACCGAGACCTCGGCCGACGCAGGCACCGAGGGCAGGCCGAGCCAGGTGGCGACGAAGCCCTCGCCGAGCACGCCCCGGCCCGAGAGCGACGGATCCTCGGCATGGATCATCACCGGGACCTTCAGCGGCCGCGAGTACTGCAGCGCGCGGCGCATCAGCCCGCCGCGGACGATCGGCCGGCTGCCGTTCGACAGACACACCGCGTCGGCGGGGACCTCGCCCAGCTCTTCCCCCTCGACGTGCTTGGTCAGCGCGGCCGCGCGCAGCACCCGGATCCACGGGCTGGGCACCGCCTCGGACTCGGGAGAGGCGACCAGGGTGGTGTAGCCCCCGGCGAGCGCGGCGGTGAGGTCCGCCGGATCGTTGATCACGCAGCGCAGGTCGATGAACCCCGGCATCACCCACAGCCCCTTCACGTCGAGGCTCTCGAGGTTGCCCACCGCCTGCCCGGGATCGATCAGCTCGGCGATCCGCCCGTCGCGAATCACCAGGTCGGCGGCGCGATCCACCCCCTGGAGGGGGTCGATCACCCGGCCGCCGCGAAGGACGAGCGCGCTCACGCCACCGCCTCGAGAATCGCCTTGCGCACCGCGACTCCGTTCTCGACCTGCTCGAGGATCACGCTCTGCAGCCCGTCGGCGACTTCCGGCGCCAGCTCGAGGCCGCGGTTCACCGGGCCCGGGTGCAGCACCAGCGCTCCGGACTTCAGCCCCTCGGCGCGCGCGGCGGTCAGCCCCCAGCGCCGGTGGTACTCGCGCTCGGAAGGAAAGAGGGCCTCGGTCTGCCGCTCGCGCTGGACCCGCAGCATCATCACCGCGTCGGCGCCCTCGAGGGCCTCGTCGAGCTCGGTGGTGACCTTCGCGCCCAGCCGGCCCACTTCCGCCGGCAGCAGCGTCGCCGGGCCGCACAGCACCACTTCGACCCCGAGGGTGCGCAGGCAGTAGAGGTTGCTGCGGGCGACCCGGCTGTGGAGCACGTCGCCGACGATCGCCACCCGCTTGCCGGTGAGCGAGCCCCACCGGCGCTTGAGGGTGAACGCGTCGAGCAGCCCCTGCGACGGGTGCTCGTGCTGGCCATCGCCGGCGTTGATCACCGCGCACTTCACCGCCCGGGCGACGAGCTCGGCGGCTCCCGAGCTGGGGTGTCGAACCACCAGCACCGCAGGCCCCATCGCGGCGAGGTTGCGAACGGTGTCGAGCAGCGACTCGCCCTTCGAGGCCGACGAGCCGGCCACCGTCCAGTTGAGGACGTGGGCTCCGAGGGCGGCGGCCGCGATCTCGAACGACGAGCGGGTGCGGGTCGACGGCTCGAAGAACAGGTTGCCGACCACCTTGCCCGAGAGCCGGCGCTCGCTGTTGCGGCCTTCCCGAAAGCCTTCGGCGCGCAAGAGGAGCGCCTCGATTTCGGCGCGAGGCATCCCTTCGATCGCGAGCAGGTGGCGCATGAAGTCAGAGGGCGGGAATCGGGCCTTCCCTCGCGACCCGGAACTTCACGAACTTCACTTTGGAAGTCGGCTTGAGCAGCACCTTGCGCTGGTACGAGACGACGATCGAGATCCGCTTGGCGACCTCGTCCCGGGTGATCACGATGTTCTCGTCCTTCAGGCCCAGCCCGCCGACGGTCTTGATCGTGCCGTAGCCGTCGTCTTCCTCGTGGTTGCCGAGGGTGCTGAGGTTGGTCTTGCCCACGATCGACCCGGCGATCGTCGCGTCGTCCTGGCGGTTCGAGAGGTTGTAGGCGCCTTCGACCGCGTCCTTCACGTCGATGTTGTCGAGGTAGATGCCGGAGAAGGTGATCACCCACCAGATCCCGTACGCGACGGCGCCGAGAATCACGACCGCGATCAAATTCACTTTTCCGCTGGGGCGCACGAACCGACTGCTACCAACTGGGTTGGCGAAGCGTCAAGGACTCCCGGCGGGCGCCCGGGGCGGCTGCGCTTCACACATCGTCACCGGAAGGAAGAAGCGATCGGTGCGCAGGCCGGTGCCGCCGAAGATCTCGGAGAACAGCCCGCCGTGGCCGAGCGCGAGCCAGATCACCATCGCCTTCCCCTTGATCGAGCCGTAGGGAACGAACTCGACGTGATCGCTCTTGCCCAGCCCGTAGCGGCTGTCTTCGCTGTTGTCGCGGTTGTCGCCCATCACGAACACCGAGCGCTCGGGGACGGTGATCGGGTTGCCGTCGAACGCCCGCGAGGCGCTGCGGTGGTGGAGCGTGTAGTGCGGCACTCCGTCGAGCTTCTCGCGCGAGAGCGAGGCGGTGACCTGGTTCCAGTTGCTGCCGCCGCCCTGGTCCCACAGCTCGAACGGATCCGCCTCGGGCGTCAGCTCGAGCGGCACGGCGTTGATCGTCACCTGCCGGCCCACGATCTCGATCTTGTCGCCGGGGATGCCGACCACCCGCTTGACGAAGTCCTTGTCGGGATCGACCGGGTTGTTGAAGACGATCACGTCGCCGCGGCGGGGCGAGCGCACGATCTGAAACGGCACGAAGTTGGTGAACGGGATCCGCACCCCGTAGATGAACTTGTTGACGAAGATCTGATCGCCGATCTCCAGGGTGGGGATCATCGAGCCCGACGGGATCTTGAACGGCTCGAGCAGCACGCTGCGAATCAGCAGCGCCACCAGCAGCGCCTTGACGAACCCGGAGCCGAAGTCGAACGCCCCGCCCTTTCGCCAGTTGCCCAGGTGCTTGTCGATCGCCTTGTCGAGCTTGTCGGCCGCCCCGTTGATCGCCGCCGGATCCGAGCCGACCGAGGCGGCCAGCAGCTCCTCGCGCAGCGCCAGCACCTCTTCCTTCGGCTTGTCCTTCAGCGCCGCCGGGTGCTTCTTCAGCAGACCATCGAGCTCGTCGACCAGCTCTTCGGCCCCGTGCCGGGCATGGCGCAGCTGCTTGAACGGCCTGACCACCAGCCGCAGCAACACCAGCACCGCCCAGGTGACGAAGCAGAGGAAGCCGAAGACCTTCAAGATCGGCTGCAGCCAGAGGTAGGTGCACACCGAGCTCTCGACGATCACCAGGTAGATGGCGAACGCGAGGCCGAAGACCGTCACCGGGGCCCACAGGCTGTAGGCGCGCTCGAGCCACCGGACCTTCTTCAGGGCCGCGGCGTCCACCTAGTCCTCCGACTTGAGCACCGCGAGGAAGGCTTCCTGGGGAAGCTCGACCGTGCCGACGGTCTTCATCCGCTTCTTCCCCTCTTTCTGTTTCTCGAGCAGCTTGCGCTTGCGGCTGATGTCACCGCCGTAGCACTTGGCGAGCACGTTCTTGCGCATCGCGGACACCGTCTCGCGGCTGATCACCTTCGAGCCGATGGCGGCCTGAATCGCGACTTCGAACATCTGTTTGTCGATCACCGATTTGAGGCGGGCGCAGACGTCCTTGCCCCGCTGATAGGCACGATCGCGGTGGACGACGATTGCCAGCGCGTCGACCGATTCTCCGTTGAGCAGGATGTCGAGCTTGACCAGATCCGATTCCTGGAAGCCGGCCAGCTCGTAGTCGAGCGACGCGTAGCCGCGCGAGAGGCTCTTCATCTTGTCGAAGAAGTCGAACACCACCTCGGCCATCGGCATCTCGTAGATCAGCTTCACCCGGGTGCCCGAGCTGCCGAGGTACTCGATCCCCTTCTGCACCCCGCGCCGTTCCTGGCACA
>JAGSPQ010000406.1 GCA_018262385.1 Myxococcaceae bacterium
ATGATCAGCCCCGACTCGACCCCGTGGCCCGAGACGTCGCCGATCGAGATCCAGATCTCTCCCGCCTCGTTCTGGATCACGTCGTAGTAGTCGCCCCCGACCTCCTCGGCGGGCACCATCACCGCCGCCACCCGGCAGCCCACCAGCCGCTGCATCTTGGGCTGCAGCGAGGTCTGGATCCGCTTGGCGACGGCGATCTCGCTCCACAGCGCGTCGCGGGCCGTCTGCAGATCGGATCGCGAGAGGAACTCCTGGCGAATCAGCCGTTCCTTCACCCAGTTGATCGCCACCGAGACGATCGCGGTCGAGACGAGGAAGTAGAAGTTGTTGATCAGCACCACCGGGTTGATCGGCTCCTTCGAGGGGAAGGCGAGGTTGGTCCCGATGTAGAGCCCGATGATCAGCGTGCTGTTGAGCGCCGAGTGCACCGGCTGCCACGGCAGCATCAGGTTCACCGCGATCATCACCAGGTTCAAGCCCGCGTAGTAGCTGGAGTTGAAGCCGCCCAGCTCCACCGTCATCAGCACGATCATCTCGGAGGCCACCAACGAGAAGAAGTACCCGTGGAGCAGCGAGCTGGGGCCCGGCCGGGTGGCGCGCAGCACGAAGTACTGGGCGATGATGATCGCGGTGGTGCCGAGCCGGTAGAGCGCGAACCGGGTCAGCTGCTCGGCCGGCATCATGAAGTAGTCGAGCATGAAGAACGCCGGGATGAGGCAGAAGCCCAGCGCCGCCAGCGTCCGCGACCACGAGTGGACGATCGACTGGATGTACTGATCGAGCGGCGAGGATTTCGTCTTCACGGTCGCCTCACCCGCAGGGTCATCTGGCAGCCCGAGTCGTCGAACGAGAGGGCGGGGATCGCGCCCGGCAGCCGGTCGGCCAGCTGCATCAGCTCGTCCTCGGTGCGGTAGCAGAGGACCCAGTCCATCCAGTACTCCATGTAGATGCGGGTCGGATTGCGGGGGTGGAAGTTGCCGATCACCAGCTCGCCCCCCGGCCGCAGCAGCCGGTACAGCCGGGAGATCACCGCCGCGGCCACCGGCTGGGTGAGGTAGTCGAACATCCCCATCGAGTAGATCAGATCGAACTGGCCCCACTGGGTCGACAAGTCGGTGGCGTGGAGCATGGTGCGCACCGAGTCGCGCTGGGTCGACACCTGGGCCCGCGCGCCGAAGGTCTCCTCGAGCGCCGCCACCGCCTGGGTCGCCTCGTCGAGCGCGGCGGCGTCCTGGTCGAGGAGGATGATGTCGTACTTCTCGAAGTCTCCCGGCGCCGTGAGCACGTCGCGCAGCTCCCAGGCGGGGCCGCACGCCACCGACAGCACCCGCGCCCGGCCCGCCTGCGCGTCGCGGGCCCGCCGCCCCGCCTCGAGGTAGGCGCCGGCGAGCAGCTTGCGGCGGTTGCGCACCGCGCTGGCGGCCGAGGTCTCGATCGGGTGGCGGTGCATGAAGCGCGAGAACACCGAGGCGCCGCGAAACTGGTTCTCGTAGATCATCCGCATCATCGCGGAGTCGCCGGCGAAGCCCCGCGGCTTCAGGTTGGTGCGCAGCAGGAACTCGGAGCAGGAGATCAGATCCCACGCCTGCTTGCGGAAGAAGAAGCCGTGCAGCGACTGCAGATCGCCCGAGGTGGCGCGCACCTCTTCGGCCAGCAGCCCCAGCCGTTCGTCGAAGAAGCGGCAGAAGCTTCCGTACTCGGCCTGGACGGCGATCTGCTTCACCCGCTCGCGCGCTTCGGGCGGCTCGTGCTCGAGGTTGCGGTCGAGCTCGTCGAACACCGCCCGGTAGACCTGCAGGTCGTAGAGCAGCCGCGAGACGAACGCCCGAAACGGCGCGCCCACCCGGCTCTGGCGGCTGAGCACCAGCGGCAGCTGCTGCACCCGCTGGGCGAACTGGCTGATCCGCCCGTTCCGCATCAGGGTGCGGAAGTCGTAGACCGCCTCCTGGAACAGGATCCGCCCGTCGCCCGGCTCGGGCGGAGGATCGTCGCCCAGCGGGCTGGAGTGGCGGTTGGCGTCGAACAGGCAAGCCCCCAGCTGCACCTCGCGGCCCTCGCAGGTGAGGGTCAGCTGCTCGAAGTGGGTCGGGCTCGCCGGCAGCGCCGAGCGATCGTCGAAGGTGACCCGCAGCGAGTGGGGGTGGGCGGCGCTGACCCGCAGCGCATGGCGGGTGCCATTGGCCTCCAGACTTCCGCGGACCACCAGCGTGCTCGGCAGGCTCACCGGGTCAGACTCCCCGGACTTCGATCCGGCCGTCGGAGGTCTGGAACACCTGGAGCGCGGTGAAGTTGAGCTCCTGCCACTTGAGGTTCTTGTTGTAGATGACGCTCACCTTGCTCGCGGCCCGCTTGGCCTGGTCGAGCAGCCGGATGATCGGGGTGATGGTCGACGAGTTCATGTAGTCGATGCGCTGGAAGTCGAGCTCGAGCGGCTTGCGGTGCACGGTGCTCAGCTCCATCGCCTGCATCAGCACCCGCACGATGAACTTGCCCGGCTCACGCGCGGTGCTGCGGCCAGACCAGGCGACGCGGATCGCGGCCAGTTCCTCGGACAGCTCGAGCGTCAGCGCAGCGTCTTTGAAGACTTCATTGTCCATGCGTTCTCCTGATCGGAACTGGCGCTGCTACAGACGGTGCACGGCCGAGACGGCGAGGATGTTTTGCTCTCTGACGAAGAAATCGAGCACCGCCTGCCCCTCGTAGGCGATGCGCACCAGGCCCAGGCCGCTCTCGCTCGAGTCGAGGGTCTGGGCCGACACCTCTTTGAGCCGCTCGAGGTACGCCTCGAACGGATCCTGGAAGCCGCGGATCCACTGGATCATCCCGTCGAGCCGGGTGACGTGGCAGGTCTGGTTGGGCCCCAGCGGGTTGCAGATCTCGATCGTGATCACCGTGTGGGCGAGGGTGACGGCGATCTCGATCGCGTCCGAGCCCCGGCGGAAGGTGCCGTACTTGGCGGCGTTCTCCACCAGCTCGGACACCACCATCGCCACCGCGATGCAGGGGTCGGTGGCCACGTCGTTGCGGCGAAGGAACTCGAGCGACCGGTCGCGCACCGCGTCGAACTCCGCCCAGCGGGGCGGAACTTTCATGCTCAGGGTCGCGATCATCGTCCCTGCCCTGGCTCGTCGGCAGAAGGGGCCAGCTCGGGGGTCCACCCCACCGCCCGGTTTCTTCCGCTCGCCTTCGCCCACAGCAGCGCCACGTCGGCGCGCGCGAGCAGCTCGGGGTAGAGCTCGGCGTCTTCCGGAAACGAGGCGACCCCGGCGCTGACGGTGATCGGCAGCGCGGTCTCGCCGACGAGGAAGGGGCGCTCGCGCAGCCGCTGGCACAGCCGGTCGGCGAGCGCGGCGGCCGAGGCCTTGGTGCAGCCGGAGAGGAAGAGGACGAACGAGTCCCCCCCGATTCGCACCGCCGCGTCCGAGCTGCGCAGCGAGTCGGTGAGCACCTGGGCCAGCTCGCGCAGCGCCCGCGAGCCCACCGCGGGGCCGTGCCGGGTGTTGAGCTCGTGCAGGTTGTCGAGGTCGAGGAACACCAGCGCGTAGGGCAGGCCGCGGCGGCGGCTGCGGTCGTGCTCGCGCGCCATCAGCTCGGCGAAGTAGCGGTGGTTGAAGAGCTGGGTCAGGTCGTCCTGCTCGGACCACGCCTGGAGCGAGGCGGCCTCGGGGCGCGCCTGCTCGAACACCGCCCGCTGGATCTCGATCACGTTGCGGCCGATCTGCACGTTGCGCACGGCGGTCTCGATCGACGCGCACAGCAGCGACTCGGGCCAGTCGAGATCGAGCACTCCGTCGAAGTGGTGCTCGTTGAGCAGCGGGTCGAGCGACTGGAGCCGCGGGCGGCCGGCGAGCAGCAGCGCGATGTCGGCGTCCCGGCGGGCCTCGGCGATGATCCGGGTGGCGGCGGCGACCTTCTCGGGCGAGCCGGGGACGAGGATCACCGCCTCGATCGACGAGAGGACCGAGTTGGGGTCCAGCTCACAGACCTGGTTGAGGGAATACGGACGCAGGTCGAGCCCGGTCGGCCAATCGTGGCTCGCTGCGACCGCCAGCACCTGCTGCATTGCGTCACCCCCCGATTCACTCTCTCAATTCCGGGAAGCGGCGACAAGGGCCGAAGCCATAAAAAGCCAATAATACCAAGATGTTACAGCGCATTTTTTGCGCACGGCAGTGGGCGCGGCGCAGATTTTGACCGGGTGGTCACGATTCGAACGGCCGCCCCTGTGGACAACTGCTGGCACGGCTCTTTTTGCGACAAGGCGGCTGCGACCGCTTCAGTGCCCGCCGCACTGGAGCGCCTGGGTCTGATCCGGCCAGACGTCTTCGCCCGCCCGCTGGAAGTACAGCGGCGCCCGCTTGCTCGGCTTTGGCCACACCTCGTCGAGGCTCGCCGCCGCGTAGAGCCGGCCGGCGAGCATGGTGAAGCGCACCTGGCGCGAGTGCTCGAGCTGCTCGAGCGGGTTCTGATCGAGCACCACCAGGTCGGCCAGCTTGCCCACCTCGAGCGAGCCCAGCTCGCGGTCGAGCCCGAGGTAGCGGGCGCCGTCGATCGTCCCCGCCCGCAGCGCGTCGAGCGGCTTCATCCCGCCCTGGCCGAGCATCGCCAGCTCCCAGTGGGCGGCGAGGCCCTCGCGCTGACCGTGGGCGCCCAGCTGCACTCCGACCCCGCGCCGCTGGAGCGCGGTGGCGACCTGCGCGGCGGCGACGTGGTTGAGCTCCTCCTGCGGCACCTTCACCCGCCGCCGGGAACGGGCGTCGAGGAACTTGCGGGGGACGAAGCTCGAGAGCCGCTCGTCCTTCCAGACGTCGCTGCTCAGGTACCAGTAGTTCTCGCCC
>JAGSPQ010000407.1 GCA_018262385.1 Myxococcaceae bacterium
CCGGTGGTGGTCTCGGCGTCGGTCTCGCTCAGGCTCGAGCTGGGGATGTAGTGGCCGGCCTCTTTGCCGACCAGCCAGTTGAGGTTCGGCTTGAGCTCGAAGTCGCGGGCGCCGGTGCCCTTGCCCTGGGCCTTGAGCAGGCTGTCGAACTTCTCCATCGCGCCGTCTTTCGCCCAGAGGTTGCTGGCGGCGTTGCCGACGTTGTCGCCGCTGCCGGCCATCGGCCAGTAGGTGGTGGTCCACGGCTGGCGGTTGGCCTCGTAGGTCGCCTTCTCGGGCTGCCCGGGAATCACCGGGGGCGTCACCGGCGTCACCGGCGTCACCGGCACGGGGGGCGGCGGGAGCGGCTGGGTGCCGAAGAGCCGGCTGAACTCCGCCTTGGCGGCGACGGTAAACTTGCTGCCGTGGGTGTTCATGATCGCCTGCAGCTCGGCCTTCTCTGCCGCGTCAATCGAGCCGCCATCGCGGGCAGCCGTGAAGATCTTCCGCACTTCGTCGCGGTTGATGTTGTTGTTCGACGTGGTGGCAGTCGTCACGGCCCGGCGAATCGAATCGATGCTCATGGCTGGTTCCCCAATTGGTAGGTTTCTGCCCACATTGTCGTACCGAAGGCGGAAATAGTTTCGCTGGTTCGGTGCGATTGTTCAAACCTTTGAAAATATGGCTCCTCCTCCCCGCCCCAAAGGTCCCCCGCCGCGAAAGAAGCGAGGGCCCCCCGAAGCCTCGCCGGAAGAGATCGCCACCCGGGCGCGCGGGGCGTTGTTGGGCCTGGCGGTGGGCGACGCGCTGGGGACCACCTACGAGGGAAAGCGGCTGCCGGCGGAGATGTTTCCGAAGCTGAACGACGGGCCGCACACCGAGCTGCGCGGCAATGGCCCGTGGGCGGTGAAGCGCGGGCAGGTGACGGAGGACACCCAGCAGGCGGTGTGTCTGGCGATCTCGCTGCGCAACCTGCGCCGCTACGACGTGCTCGAGACGGCCAAGGAGTACGCGCGCTGGGTGGAGCACGCCTTCGACTGTCCGGCGCCGACCCGAGCGGCGCTCGAGCTGGTGAAGGAAGGCAAGCACCCCGAGTTCACCGGCAAGCGGGTGTGGCTCGATGCGGGGCAGAAGGCGCGCGACAACGGCTCGCTGATGCGGTGCCCGCCGATCGGAGTGTTCTTGATCTGGGATCAGGCGGCGCGGATCACCGCCACCCTGGAGGACGCGCAGATCTCGCACTTCTCGCCGCAATGCCAGCTGGCGGGAGTGATCGTCAACGCGGTGATCGCCGCGGCGATCACCTGCCCGAAGGAGAAGCTGGAGAAGGTCGATGCGCTGAAGGCGATCGAGGCCGAGCTGTCGATCGGGGCCGCGCAGCTGGGCCGCCAGCACAGCGACTGGGTGCTGCAGGTGAAGGACGCGTCGGACTGGCTGCGGGAGGACATCAAGGCGTCCCAGGACGACGATCCGATGCTGTACGGACCCGAGCTCCACCTGCACCTGTACGAGAACTGGGTGCGGGTGACGCTGCGGCTGGTGCTGTGGGAGCTGTGGCACGCGCCGACCCTGGAGGCCGCGCTGATCGACGTGATCAACCGGGGCGGCGACGCGGACACCAACGCCGCGGTGACCGGCGCGCTGTTCGGAGCGATCCACGGCGCCGCCGCGATCCCCGAGCGCTGGTCGCAGGACGTGCTGGAGGTGAACGGCCCGGGCCCGCTGTTCAGCAAGTACCACCCGCGCGAGCTGGTGACGCTGGCGCAGAACCTGCCCGAGCGGCCGCCGAAGGTCGCCCCGGCCCCGACGACAGGAAAGAAATAGATGACCCGCGAAGAGCTGCTGCGCTTCGTCCGGCCGATCGAGCACGCGGTGCTCGGCACGGTGACGGCCGACGAGCGACCCGAGGCGGCGGTGGTGGGAATCGTGGTGACCGAAGAGCTCGAGCTGTTCTTCGACACCTCGAACGTCTCGCGCAAGTGCGTCAACCTGAGGGCCAACCCGCACGTGGCGTTCGTGATCGGCTGGGACGACAGCCAGACCGTTCAATACGAGGGTGTGGCGGACGAGCCGGCCGGGGACGAGCTGCAGCGGCTGAAGCAGCTGTACTTCGCCCGGTTCAAGGAAGGGCCGACCCGCGAGCAGTGGCCGGACATCACCTACTTCCGGGTTCGCCCGCGGTGGGCGCGCTACAGCGACTTTCGCGGGGTGGAGCCGAAGATCGTCGAGCTGACGCTGGGCTGAGCCGGATCCTCGAGCTCGACCCGCCCCTCGACCCGCGCGGGACCATCGACCTGACCGTCGCCCAGCCAGGCCTTGCCCAGCGGCTGCCAACCACTTCCCAGCTGGTAGACCGTGAACCACGGCCCGGCTCCGAATTGGAGCCCTTCGACTCACATTCGTATCCAGACGTGGTCTCTGCCCACCCGCACGATCGTGCCGTTGGCATTGAACGGGCCGGTGTGATCTCCGTCGTCGACCTGGATGTGGAGCTTCATCCCCAGCGCCATCGGGGTGGCGGGGACCTGCGCGCGCACCACTCCGTGCTCGTCGATGATCCGCAGCGAGAAGGTGGCGGTGCGGCGGTGGAGCTCCTGGCGCAGCCACCCTGCCCACTCGGGCGAGACGCCAGCGGGCAGTACGCCCTCGAGGAACCAGGCGCGGACCTCGTTGTCGTGGAACAGCAGCGAATCGAGCGCCTCGCTGTCGGCGCCGACTTCCAGCCGGGTGGCGGTGACGAGCAGCGCTTCGATCTGCGACGACGTGAGCGCATCGGCCGGATCGCGCACCAGCGCGCAGCCGCCCTGGCAGCCCCTGGCCGCGGCGTGGTTCCCGTCGGCCGCCGGCAGCGGATCGACGATCAGGTACCCGGAGTGGGTCGCGCAGGCGGACGACAGCAGCAGCAGGGCAGGCAGCGCGCGCTTCACTTCAGCAGCTCCGCGAAGCGGGGATCTTTGTCGGCCTTCTGCTCGGCGAGCAGGCTGCGCAGCCCGTCGAGCCCGGCGACCTGCTTCCAGACCTCGAGCCAGCGGACCAGGCCCTTGTCCTGGAACTCGGGCTGGTAGCCCAGCGGCCGGGCGAGGCCGAGCGAGTTGAGGTTGTGGCTCAGCTTCGACTGCTCGGGCTTCTGGTTGTGGAGGTCGGCCCAGAGGTACCAGCTGATGAAGCCACCGACGAGCGCCCGGGCCATCTGCTTGTCCCAGCCGATGTTCGGCACGTAGAGCGGCCCGCCCGCCCACGGCGCGTCCTTCGCCGCCGGGTCGAACCGGTAGAGCTTGATCACCTCGAGGCCGATCGTCTCGTTGGCCGCCTTCCCCTGGCGCTGCGCGAGGGTGCCGACGTAGCCGGCGGCGGTGGCGCGGGTGTTCTGGTTCTTCGAGTGGGCCATCGCGTCGAGCAGCGCGGGCGCGCCGAGGGCGAGGATCGGCTCCACCAGCTGCTGCTGCAGTTGGTAGTTGTTGGTGGCCAGGGCGATCAAGCCGTCGGCATCCATCCCTCCTTTCGCGATCAGCGCCTCGACCGCCCTGGACAGCGGCCGGGCGAGCGAGGGCATCTGCTGGGTCAGCGGCGTGAGCGCGACGATCGCGGCGATGTCGGGCGCGAGCGCGATCCGCCCGGCGGTCGCCCAGGTGCGGACCAGCGGGGGCTGCTTCACGTCGTCGGACAGCTTCCCCAGCGTCTTGCTCGCGTCGGATCCACCGATGCGGGTGAGGGCGACGATCGCCCAGCCGCGGGAGGTCAGATCGCTGCCCTCGACCGCCGCGCCGATCAGCTCGGGCACGGCGGACTCGCCGCGGGCGACCAGCGCCTCGAGGGCGGCCGCCGACTTGTCGATCACCGCCAGGTCCTGCACCAGCGCGCGGCTGGTCGGGGACGAGGTGGGCTCGGCGGCTGCCGCCAGCCAGAGGGCCGCGGCGGTGGTGAAGATCAGGCTCACGGGGCCTCCCAGCGGATGCCCTGCAGCTCGGACCCGGGGCCGTCGAGCCGGGCGTCGTAGCCGAGCCGGCTGTTGTCCTTCGGGCTCATCGCGAACTTGCGGGTGGTGAGGTCCTTCTCTTTCATCAGCTCGATCGGGAAGTCGCCGTCGATCACCGTCAGGTAGAGGCCCTCGAGCTTGCCCAGCTCGCCCAGCGCGGCCTTGTCGCGATCGACCTCGAGGTGGGCCTCGTGGAGCAGATCGATCTGCGGCCCCCGCAGGTTGAGCGCCTCGCCGATGCGCAGCAGCTCCTTCTCTTTCTCTTCGTGATCGAGCGACAGCTGGCGGGTCTTCACCGCGCGCAGGTCGGAGGCGAACAGCGCCTTCGCCTCGCCGTTGTGGGGCCTGGGCTCGCGGCGGGGACGCAGGTTGGCGAGCATCTCTTTGGTCACCTGGGCCGGGCTGCCGCCGAGCACCCGCACCGGGAGCAGCTGGGTGATGTTCTTCAGCAGCCGCCAGCCGGGCAGCTGGCGCTTGACCAGCGCGGTGTCGACGCCGTCGAAGCGCACCGGGTGATCGGTGAGGTAGTAGACGATCTGACGCTTCTCTCCTTCGTTGAAGGGAGACAGCCGCATCGGCACCGACGGCTTGTCGACCTTGTAGCGAAAGCCCATCGCCTGGACGTAGCCGTCGAAGGTGGCGCCCGAGGGGATCGCGGGGTTCACCGTCTTCATCCCCGGCTTCGGATCCGAGTTGGGCTTGCTGCCGACCCGCGTCTTCTCGGCGACGAAGACCCAGCCGAGCTTGATGTAGTCGTTGCAGACCTCGTCCATCCCGGTCGGGTACTTGAAGCCGTGCTCGTCCATCCACCGGTTGAGCGCCTTGGCCGAGCCGGCGGCGAGGGTGGCGACCTCGTACATCCCGACCGCCTCCCGCTTGA
>JAGSPQ010000408.1 GCA_018262385.1 Myxococcaceae bacterium
CGATGGTGGCGGCCGACGCGCTCGGCATTGCGCGCGAGCGCCTGGTGCTGGCGTGGGCCTTCACCACCCAGACCACCGCGCCGGGGCTGGTGACGTTGCGGAACAAGCCGGTCGAGTGGGGGCTGCCGACGACGGTCAACGGCGGGCCGGGCAACCTGGCGCCGATCGACCTCTCGCTGCTGGTCACCCTGGGCGGCTTCATCGGCCAGGACCTCTCGTCCAACGTGCGGTGGGCGAAAGAAGGCGAGTTCACCTCAGCCGTGGCGTTCGATCCGAACGGGGTCGAGACGAGCTTCGCGACGATGGCCACCACCCCGACCGACGGCGCGTTCACCGAGGCGCTGCTGACCACTCCGCGCCAGGAGAGCCGCCGCTTCATCCTCTTCGTCCCCACCACCTCGAAGTTCGCCGACGGAAGAATCCCGGTGGTGCTCTTTCACCACGGGCTGGGGCAGTCGCGCCGGGACGCCGCGGCGATCGCGAACACGATCGCGAAGGCGGGCTACGCGACGCTGGCGATCGACGCTCCGTTTCACGGGCTGCGCAGCTACTGCCAGGCCAACGTCGACTGCCGCAACGGCACCAGCTGCACCAACCACCGGTGCGCCGACGCGCTCGGCAACCCCAACGACGGCTACGCGGTGCGGCCGCTGCCGCCGTTCGGCAACGACCCGCTCGAGACGCCGAACATCTCGGGCCAGCAGTTCGTCAGCCCGAGCATCCTGTTCGCCAGCCGGGATCACTTCCGCCAGCAGGTGATCGACTACGCCCAGCTGATCCGGGTGCTGAACGACGTCAGCGGGGGAATCGGCGCGATCGACGTCGACCACCCGGGCACCGCCGCGGTGGTCGAGCGGTTGGACCCGGTGAGCCCGCGCTACATCGGCCAGTCGCTGGGAGGAATCATCGGCACCCTGATCACCGCGGCGATCCCCGAGATCACCGCCGCGACCCTGAACGTGCCGGGCGCGTCGATGACCGACGTGATCCTCGATTCCCCGTCCTTCTCGTCCTACCGCGCGCCGCTCGACACCTGGCTGACCTCGAAGGGCTGGCCGCCGGGAAGCCAGGGCTACCTGCGGTTCCTCGACCTCGCGCGCTGGTCGCTCGACCCGGCCGACCCGCAGAGCTGCGGCCGCCACCTGATCGCCGAGCCGCTGGGCACCTTCCCGCAGAAGCGGGTCTTCATCTCGTGGGTGCGGGACGACGAGACGATTCCCAACCGCACCACCGACCTGCTGCTGCGCAGCCTCGAGGTCCCGGCGGCCAGCGCAGGCCTGTTCAAGAACCACCAGTACCCGTCGGGCGGCCACGCCTTCCTGCTCAACCTCGGCAGCGCGGCCTCGGCGATGCTGGCGATCCAGGCGCAGAACGAGGCGGTCGACTGGGTGAAGCCGTGAAGGCCTGGCTGCTGTGCCTGCTCGCTTCCACCCCGGCGCTGGCGGCCGGCTTCGCGCTGCCCGAGCAGAGCGCCCGGTCGATCGGGATGGGCGGAACCGGCACCGCCTCGGCCGAGGGAGCCTCGAGCATCTTCTACAACCCCGGCGCGCTGGGCTTCGAAGAAGGGTTCGCCGCCGAGCTGTCGGGGATGCTGATCGTCCCCCAGTTCAGCTACCAGCCGCTGCGGGCGATCGACGGCTCGAGCGCCTCGGCCGAAACCCGGCTGTTCCCGCTGCCGGCGGTGTTCGTCGCGGCGCCGATCGGCCCGGTGCGGGTGGGGCTGGGCGCGTTCGCCAACTACGGGCTGGGGATCACCTGGCCGAGCACCTTCGACGGCCGGTTCGAGGCCACCCGGTCCGACCTGCAGACCTTCACCTTGAACCCCACCGTCGCGTGGCGCTTCCACGAGCACGCGTCGATCGGCGCCGGCTTCGACCTGGTGCGCGGCACCGTCGAGCTGGTGCGGCAGCTCGACTTCGTCGACCGCGAGGGCACGCTGCGGCTGGGCGGCGAGGGCTGGGGCTTCGGCGGCAACGCAGGGATCGCCACCCACTGGCTCAACGATCGGCTGGCGGTCGGCCTGTCCTACCGCAGCGCGGTCTCGCTGAGGTTCCGGGGCCGGGCGGACTTCACCGTGCCCAGAGAGTTCGAGGCGCAGCTCAGAGACCAGGCCGTGAAGACCGCCCTGCTGCTGCCGCACACCGTGTCGCTCGGTGCGGCGTTCCGGATCACCCCCCGGGTGCGGGTGACCCTCGAGGGCACCTTCACCACCTGGTCCACCCTCGACGCGCTGGTGCTCGAGTTCGCCGACCCCGCGCTCGACACCACCTTGCGCCGCGACTGGACCCCGACCGTCACCGTGCGCGCAGGCGGCGAGCTGGAGGTGGTGCCGAAGACGCTGCGGGTGCGGCTGGGCGCCGGGTTCGATCCCTCGCCCTCACCGGCGGCGACGCTCTCTCCCTCGCTGCCCGACGCGAGCCGGGTGCTGGCGAGCGCCGGAGTGGGCTACCAGCGGGGAAACTTCTCGGCCGATCTCGGCTACCTGTTCGTCTTCCTGCTCCCGCGCGCGTCCGAGCCCGACGCCTTTCCCGCCCGCTACGCGGGGCTGGCGCACGTGATTGGTCTTTCTGTCGGCTTCCGGCAGTAGTAGCTGCGCTGTCGCCGTCCGTACTCTCGCTGGGGGATCCCACATGAAGAAGGTCGCGCTCGCCTGCTGTCTGTTCGCCGTCACTGCTCTCGCGCAGGGCGCCGCTGCTCCGGTCGCGGCTGCTCCGGCTGCCCCCGCGCCCGCCGCGGGTGGCTTCAAGCCCCGCCACGTCACCAAGGGTGGCGACAAGAAGGGAATCGAGGAGCTCTACAAGACCTGTGAGGAGGCGATGAAGAAGGGCGACGTCGACGCGATGGCGGCCCGGGTCGACTTCCCGGTGATGATGATGACCGACAACGCCGCCGGGGTTCCTTCCACCTCGATGTGGGAGAAGCAGCAGTGGATCGACTCGATGAAGAAGTCGTTCGCCGACATGCCGAAGGACATGAAGACGGCGAAGAAGACCAAGGCCACCTTCCTCAGCGACAGCCTGGCGATGGTCGAAGAGACCAACGAGATGACGATGGGCAAGGTGAAGGACAAGTGGACCTCGGCCGCGATCGTCGAGCTGAAGGACGGGAAGTGGATGTTCAAGGGGATGATCGAAGGCGGCTGGGGCGACATGATGCCGCCCGCCAAGGCCGAGGCCCCGAAAGCCGAGCCGGCGCGGACCCCGGTGAAGGCCGCCGAGCCCGCCAAGCCGGCGAAGTAATCGCCCCCGCAAGCTTTTCCTCAAAGGGGCTGCCCACCCGGGCGGTCCCTTTTTGTTTGCGGAGGGCCTTCTGGAGCTAGATTTCGCCCCCGTGCTGCAGCCACTTCACCGGGTCGTCCTCCAGGCGTTGCTCGCGCAGGCGCCCGACAGCTACGTCAAGCCGGTCAGCGCGATGGATCCGGCGTACTTCGAGCTGCTCGAGAAGAACACCCACTTCATCTACCCGGCGCTGGCGATCCTGGTGCTGGTGCTGCTGGTGGCGGGCATCCTCCAGGCGTGGCGGACCCAGGATCTCGACGGCCTGCAGAAGGCAGAGCTGAAGCGCGAGGTGATCCTGGTGCTGCGGCGCGAGACCCACGGCGCCGAGGCCGAGCTGCTCGCCCGCGAGATCGGGATGGCGGTGCTGAAGCTGGTGAAGATCCTCGAAGAGCTGCAGCACGACGGGATCGTGGTCTCGGTGACCAACACCCAGCGCAAGACCTTCTGGTCGCTCAAGGGCATCAACCCCGGCCATCGGCGCCGGGAGAAGTAGGCCCGGAGTACTAGTTTCCGTAGCCGCTGATCTTGGTGATCACCGTCGGGCTGTACGGATCGTCGGTGTAGATCACCGCGTAGAGCTTGAACGGCACGTTGGCGCACGCGGTCAGGCCGCCGTCGAGGCAGGCCTCTCCGAACGCCAGCCGGCCGAGCTGAATCTGGGTCGGGTTGATCGGGTTGTTGGTCGGCGCCAGGCTGTGCGGCGCGTACTGGTTGGGATTTCCCCCGTCGATGTTCTTCCAGGTGAACGCCGCGCATTCGCCGCTGGGGTTCCCCGGATCGCAGATCTGGAAGATGCCGCCGGTGGGGCCGCCGCCGTCGCCGAAGGCCTGGCTGAACTCCTGCCACAGCTCGACCTTGGTCACCTTCAGCGGAGCATCCCCGCCGTTGTTGACCCCGAAGAAGGGCGCGTCGCAGGGGAGGGTGGCGGGCGAGCCGGCGGTGCCGCAGCTCCAGTTGCTCGGGTCGGCGTGGGGCAGCCGCGAAGAGGCGCTCAGGGTCATGAACAGCGTGCCCGGCATCCGGTTGGATCCGGCGGGCTCCCCGGCGTCGTTCTGCGCCTGGCGGGTCCAGAAGATCTGCGCCTGGTCCGCGCCGTCGTCGCGGCAGCGCGAGCTGGCCCGGTAGGTCACGGTGACCGGAGCGGTCTCCCACGGCTTGGCGTCGGTGAGGTTCAGCGGCAGCTTGAAGGTCGGCTCGACGAAGTTCGCCACCCGCCCACCGTCGGCGAGCATCGGCGCGTTGGAGAAGGTGAAGTCCGAGTCGGTCGAGCCGCCATCGCAGCGCGCGTTCGGGTAGGGCAGCGCCTTCCAGTTGAGCGAATAGGCGACCGGGAAGTTCCCTTCGTTCTTCACGTAGATCGTCCCGCTGAAGCCGCCGTCGGTGCCGCAGCTGAACAGCCGGTTGTCGCAGAAGCCGCCCGCCACGATCGACGGCGAGGGGGTGTTGACGTCGGCGCAGACCTCGGTGCCGGTGCCGGCGCGCTTGAAGCACAGCCGGGGCGCCGCGAAGATGCTCTTGCCCTTGATCGGCACGTTGATCGTCCCGCCCTGCGCC
>JAGSPQ010000409.1 GCA_018262385.1 Myxococcaceae bacterium
CGATCAACACCGGCTTGCTGCCGACCAGCAGCGCCTCGAGGGACGGCCAGCTGCCCGCCTGGCTCGCCTGCACCGCGCGCTCGAGCTCGGCGTCGGGGATCAGATCCGAGCAGATCGACTCGACCGCGGCGAGCGCCATGTTGGCGTAGGCGGCCCGGGCCAGCTGCACCCGCTCGGCCTGCGGTTTTTCGGGGAAAGCTCGGGCGAGGTTGTCGAGGGTGATTCGCCGGCGGATCCCGAGCGCGAAGGCAACGCGGGCGACGAGGCGGGCCAGCGCGGTGCGGGCAGCAGGGGGAAGCGCGCGGAGCAGGCCGATGGCGAGCGCGGCGAGGAGCGAGGCGACTGGACCTCCGGGGGTGACGGCGGGCCTGGCGGCGCCGCCGCTCAAGGATCGAGCTGGGGCGGGAGCGCCGCGTTCTTGCAGCGGGCCAGCCCGGCCTTGGCGTCGGCGATGTTCCGGTTGAGCCGAAGGACGTCGTTGAAGAACCCGACCGCCGCCTCGCAGTTGCCGGCGGCGACCGCGCCCTGCCCCCGCTTCAGCTTCTCCTGGATCTCCACGATGCTCTTCTGGATTCCGTCTGCTTCGGTGCGAGACGAGGACGCGGGAGGGACGAACTTCAGCAACGTCTCGGTGGCGTCGAGATTGCCCAGCGCGAAGTCGGTCTTCGCCCGGGCGAGGTTGTCGCGCCCCTGCGCCTGCATCAGCGCGTCCTCGACGCCCGGATCCGGCTGCTTCACCGGCACCGGGTCGGGATCCTTCACCACCTTCACCGGCTCGGGATCCTTCACCGGCGGCGGAGGAGGAGGCACCAGCACCGGGTCGGCGGGCGTCGTGCGGTTGAGCGCCACGAAGGCGCCCGCTCCGCCGACCAGCAACAGGCCGAGCAGCCCGAGGACGATCATCGGGGTGCGCGAGCGGGGAGCGACGAGGACGCTCAGGTCGCCGGGCCGGTCGACCTGCTGGGTCGAGTTGGACGGGTTGATGCCGCCGATCGACAGCCCGCCCACGTTCGGAGCCGGGGTGGCGAGCGGAGGGCCAAGCGGCTTGTCCGCGCCCGGGTGCTGAATCGCGGTGCCGCTGCGGACGAAGGTCGCCTGCATCGTCGACACCTCGCTGCCCGGAAGGGCAGGCGCCGGCGTCTCGTTGCTGCTGGTCATCCCCGCCCAGACGCCGGTGCCCGGCTTGCCTGCCTGGGTCGGCATCGCCTGGGCGATCTGGTGGGCGAACGACTGCATGTCGGGGAAGCGCGCGTTGCGATCCTTGGCGCACGCCTTCTGCAGCACTGCCTCGACCTCGGGGTGGTCGAGGTCGGCCGAGACGGCCGAGAGCTTCGGCATCGGCTGGACGACCTGGTTGCGCAGGATCTCGGTGATCGTGTTGCCGTCGAACGGCTGCACGCCGGTCAGCATCTCGTAGAGGAGAATTCCGACCGCGTAGATGTCGGCGCGGTGATCGACGTCGTCCCGGCCTTCGACCTGCTCGGGGGCCATGTAGCGCGGGGTGCCGGCGATCGCGCCCTGCATGGTGAGCTTGGTGCCCTCGTTCATCAGCCGGGCGATGCCGAAGTCGAGCACCTTCACGTGCAGGCCGCGCATGCCCTTGCGGAGCATGATGTTCTCGGGCTTCAGATCGCGGTGCACCACGTGCTTGCTGTGGGCGTTGCCGAGCACGTCGGCGACCTGGAGGATGATGTCGATCGCCTCGCCGAGCGGAATGCGCTTCTGTTCCTGAAGGATCTTCTTCAGGTCGACGCCTTCGCAGTACTCCATCGCGATGAAGAGGTTGCCCTCTTCGTCCTGCCCGAAGTCGTGGAGGGTGACGGCGTTGGGGTGCGCGACGCGGGCGTAGGACTTCGCCTCGTTGAGGAAGCGGCGGGCGATCTCGGCGTCCTCGGAGAACTCGGACTTGAGGAACTTGAGCGCGACGCGGTGGCCGATGCCCAGCTGCTCGGCGAGGTAGACGGCGCCCATCCCGCCCTGCCCCAGCTTGCGGACGATCTTGTACTTGCCCTTGATGACCCGCTCGAGCATCCGATCGGCGGACTGCTTGAGCTGGATTGTTTCCGAGACTCCGCAATGCGGACACTTGCCGCTCCAGCTGGAGTGCTCCGAGCCGCAGCCCTGGCAAATGAAGACCGGCATCTACCCCTGGAACACGAGCGCTACTTCTCGGGAGGGTAGCGCGTGGAGAACAACATCCGCTCGAGCTCGGCGGCCCCGTCATCGGGAGAATTGCCGAGGGCGAGCGCAGCGCGCAACACCTGTGTCCGCGGATCGTCCTTGAGCCGGGTGTCGAGCACCTTCAGGGCGGCGGCGCGGTCACCGCTCTGAATGAGCGCGAGGCCCTGGTAGAAGACGTACTCGCTGTTCGAAGCGTCGGCCCGGGCCGCCTCGGTGAAGAGCTGCTCGGCGCGCTTGAAGTCCCGTTCCTGCAGTGAGGCCAGCCCATCGAGGAACGCGGTGCGGGCCTTCTGGTTGGGAGGGGTGGCGCCGACGTCGGCGGCGACCTGGTACAGCGGGCGGGCCGAGCGCAGCCGCTCGAGGCTCATCTTCTCGTTGTCGAGCGCGGCCTTGTGGATCTCGTCGGCCTTGGCGAGGGCGGCGGCGCCGAGCCGGGCGGCCATGTCGCCGAGGTCCGGGCTCAAGTAGCCGTCGCGGACGAGGTTGGTGAGCTGCTCGTTGGCGCTGCCGGGGCCGACCACCAGGCCCTGATCGAGGGCGGCGTAGAAGTTGGCGCGGTTCTCGACGTAGGTCTGGCTCGGATCGGGCGGCTGCTTCTTGGCGGTCTTCAGCTGGCGCTCGCACTGCTCGCCTTCGGCCTGGGCCTTCTTCCGGTCGGGCGACTCGGGAGCGGCCTTCAAGTAGACGCGGTAGACGTAGCAGGCGCGCTGCACCTGCTTGGCCGCCAGCAGCGAGCGGGCCAGCTGGAGGTAGGTCGGCAGGGTCGCCGGGTTGGCCCGGTTGGCCTGGAGAAACACCTCGGCGGCCCTGGCGTACTTCTTCTGGTTGTAGAGCTTGGTGCCTTCGGAGACGAGGCTGTCGGCGTTGCCGACCCCCGGGCCGACCAGGGCGGTGTTGGCCGCGAAGCCCGGAGCAGCGATCAGCAGCAGGGCGAGGACGCTAGAACGCATAACCCAACCCCAGGTTGAAGCCCATCGTGCCGGCCGACTGGACCCCGGCACGGGTCTGCTCGCCGTAGACGAACCAGGTGTAGTTGTACTGCCCGAACATGAAGAAGCCTTCGTAGATGTAGAACCGGACGTTGACCCGCGCGGAGGCGAGCAGGTCGAGGACGAGGAAGCCGTCTTTGTATTGAGCGGGGACGGCGGACTCGACGACGTGGCCGACCCGGAACTCGAAGCCGGCCTGGAGGCCGAACTGGAACTTCCAGGCGGCGATCCGGACCTGGGGTTGAATCGCGCGAATGGTGAGCAGCTTGGCGCTGACCGGGCTGAGCGCGCTGGGAAGATCGACGCCGTCCTTCTGCTCTTGTGCCTGGGTCGCCGGGGTGTCTTTCGAGACGCCGACGCTGATCCCCATCGGATCGGCGTTGGTGAGGAAGCTGACGCCGATCACCGCCAGGCCGATGTACTTGCCGAACACGCCGTACTCGATCGCGGCCCCGTAGAGGTTACGGCCGGGGGTGGTGAAGTACTCGGTGCGGCCCAGGCCGTTGTCGCCGAAGCGCCGGGCGACGAGCCGGTTGCCCTCGAGCTTTCCGCCCTCGAACGAAGCGTGGAAGTAGGCGCCTCGCATGTAGGTCAGCTCGGTCTCGGTGGGAGGAGGCGGAGGGGGCGGAGCCGGAGGAGGAGGAGGCGGCGGCGGCAGGTCCGGGGGCGGGAGGACGTCGTTCTTGACGGTGACGTTGATCTTCTTCGGATCGGCGCTCGCCAGGCCGGGGATGGGCTCGAGGGTCTTGTCGAGCTGGTACTGCTCCTCGGCCTTGACGGTGATCTGCTGCTCGAAGTCTTTGTGCCCCTCGGCGGTGAGGCGAATGGTGTGCTCGCCGGGGAGGATCCCGCGGTCGACCTTGTCCTTGCCGAGCATCTGCCCGTCGACGGCAATCGAGGTGCCGGCGGGAGAGGCAGTGATGACGATGCGGGCGGCGACCTTCTGCAGGTTCTTCTCGAGGCTGGCGGCCCCGCGGACCGGGATGACGAGGGTCTCTTCGATCGGCTGGTGGAGCTTCAGATCGAGGCGGATCAGCCGCTCGCCGGGGAGGACCTGGGTGGAGAGCGGAGTGACGCCGACTTTGACGTCGTCGATGTAGACGGTGGCGCCGGGCGGGTTGGTCTTCACGTCGAGGCTGGAGGCGACGGGGACGACCTTGGCGACTGCGCCGAGGAGGGCCTTCTCGAGGATCGCGTTGCTGGCGGTGGCGGGGGTGACTTCCCTGGTCGCCGGGCGGTAGCTGACCACCCGGAACTTGAAGCCCGCCTCGTCCTGCCCGCCCTGGATCAGCACCACCCGGTCGAACCCGAGCGAGGCGACGTAGGGGTCGATCGGGTCGGCGCAGCGCGAGTCGGCGCTGAGGCAGGGAATGTCGGCGACCACTTTGCCTCGGAGGCTGGCCGCGAGCTCTTTGCTGCCGATGATTTCCTTGCTGCGGTCGGCAGCGGGGATCAGCCGATCGAGGGCTTTCTCGGTGCGTTCAACCAGCGCTTCCTGTCCCGGATAAAGCGGGCGGACGAGCCAGAGGGTGCGTTGCGCAAAAGCAGAGGACCCGACGAGGAGCGCCAGGAGGATGGCGATTCGCCCGAGCGGGCGTGTGACGAACATGCGCAAAGTTTCTACTGTGAGGCGCTGCGGGTGGCTACATATTCCTCCAGTTTGTCTCATTCTCGGCGTGAACGATGCGCTGCACCGGAGAGCGGCAGACCGGGCAGGGCTCTTTGTACCGGCCGTGCACCGCCATCTGGGGGCGAAAGGCGGTGACCTTCTCGGGCCAGCCCTCGCCGACCTCGGCTTTGAGCCGCTGGGTCCACTCGGTGAGGCTTCCGCGGATCGCCTCGAACAGGCGGGCGATCTCTTCACCGCTCATCGACCGGGTCAGCTTCACCGGCGACAGCCGGGCGCGGTGGAGGATCTCGTCGCCGTAGGCGTTGCCGATCGCCGAGAACAGGCGGGGATCGGTGAGGGCGCGCTTGAGGGTGTGGTTCTCGCTGCGCAGCCGCTCGGCGAACTGGTCGAGGTGGATGGCGAAGATCTCCAGCCCGCCGCGATCGAAGGCCTTGAGCGCGTGCTCGCCCTGCACCACGTGGAGCGAGGCGCGCTTGCGGGTGCTGACCTCGGTGAGCACCAGGGTCCCCGAGTCGAAGTCGAAGCCGGCCAGGCCCGCCCGGCCAGGGAGCCTGGCCCCGCTGGGTTTCCACTGCAGGCGGCCGGCGATCATCAGGTGGATCACCAGGAACAGCTGCTGCTCGAGCGCGATGACCAGGCGCTTGCCGATGCGCGAGAGGCCGATCACTCTCTTCCCGTTGACCGACGAGAGCGGCGGCTCGACCGAACGGAGGAGGAACGGGCTGCCGAGGCGGACGCGTTGAAGGGTGTGCCCGAGCACCCGCGGCTCGAGCGACTGCAGATAGACGGTCAGGTCTGGATACTCGGGCACGCGGGTGGAGCTTAGCGGGGCGGGGGTTGAATAAATGGGCCGGCCGGCCGTGTTGATGGATGCGTTCACCACGGATCGCCCATGAACAACCCACTCTCGGTCGTGCTCGTTGGTTTGGCGGTGCTCACCGCGGGTCCCGCCGAGGCGCGGTTCGGAAAGAAGAGCGCGAGCTCGGAGGAGTCGAAGTCCTCGGAGCAGACGCACCAGGCGCAGTCGGTGCCGTCGAGCGACGAGGGCAGCACCACTTCCAGCTACCACTCGGGGCCGAGCCGGTATTCCGGGCGAGGGTACCGGCGACACTCCGGCCCGCGCTATGGCTTCTGGGCGGGCGCGTTCGTGCCGTCCTACGCCGTCGTCTAC
>JAGSPQ010000410.1 GCA_018262385.1 Myxococcaceae bacterium
AAGACCTGCCGCGACGTGATGGTCCCCCGCATCGACGTGGTGATGGTCGACATCACCACCCCGCCCACGGAGATCCTGGGGATGATCAGCGAGCAGAACCACTCGCGCATCCCGGTCTTCGCGGGAGAGATCGACAAGGTGGTGGGGATCCTCCACGTCCGCGACCTGGTGCCGCTGATGCAGAACCCGGTGCTGATCGTGCTGCAGGATCTGATTCGCCCGGCGGTGTTCGTGCCGTGGGTGAAGCCGATCGGAGATCTGCTGCGCGAGATGCAGGGCCAGAAGATCCACATGGCGGTGGTGGTCGACGAGTACGGCGGCTTCATGGGGATCGTCACCCTCGAGGACATCCTGCGCGAGATCGTCGGCGACATCGGCGACGAGTTCGAAAAAGAGAGCAAGCCCTGGGAGAAACAGGCCGACGGCAGCTTCCTCGTCGACGCGATGCTGCCGGCGCCGGAATTCGCCCGGGCGTTCGACTTCAAGCTGCCGGAAGGCGAGTTCGAGACCCTCGGCGGCTTCCTCGCCCACCTCGCCGGGGCGCTGCCCGACGTCGGCGAGAAGTTCGTCGTCGACGGGTGGTCCTTCGCCGTCCACTCGAAGGAAGGCCCCCGGCTGGATCGGATCCGGGTGCTCAAGGCGAAGCCCGCGCTCGCCGAGCGGAAAGAGGGCGGCGCCGAGCTGGTACCCCCGCGGCCCTCGCCCGCCCGGCAGTAGAGTTCCGGACGATGGCGGACCAGCTGGCGGCGCGGCTCGACCAGGTCCTCGAAGAGCTCACCGACCCTCAGTGCGGGCCGGGCTGCAGCGGTAGAACGCGCTAGAACTTCGGCGCGCCCCGCACCAGCACCTGCTTCCGGGTCGAGAACTGCAGCCGCTCCTCGAGCCGGCGCTGCACCGTCAGCTCTCCCGACAGCTCGAGGGTGACGGTCCGCCAGCCTTCGTCCCGCGCGGTGTGGGTCGCCAGCAGCGGAGCGGTGAGCGCCACCTTGCTCGGCCCCTGCTCGGCCAGCTGCTGAGCGAGCGCGCACACTCCGCTGCCCAGCGGCTGGCCATCGAGCAGCAGCTGCCACTGGGCCTTGGTCGCCTTCCCGCCGCCCCGGACCACCAGCCCCAACTCCAGCTGCCCGCGCGACGCCGAGCTGAACGAGACCTCGAGCCGATCGACCCTCAGCTCGGCCTCGGGAGCGGCGCCGATCGTCCGGCAGCCGAACAGGCCCACCACCAGGCAGAGCGCCGCGCCGCGAGGCACCCTTCAGCCGCCCAGCAGCGGCTTGAGCGCGTCGACGGTCATCGGCCAACCCGCGCGGCGGGCTCCCACCTCGAGCGCCTTCTGGAACTCGGCGGCCGACTGGAAGCGCAGCGCGCGATCGGCGAACAGCGCCTTGCGCACCACTGCCGCGACGTAGTCGGGGACTTCCGGGTTGTACTTGAGGACGTTGGGCACCCGGGCGTCGCGGACCCGCTGCATCATCTCGAGCTCCGAGTTGCCCGCGAACAGCCGCTGGTTGGCGAACATCTCCCAGAGGATGACCCCGGCGGCGAACAGATCGGCGCGGTGATCGACCGCCTGGCCCAGCACCGCCTCGGGCGACATGTACGCGATCGTCCCGCGCAGCGCGCCCTCGGTGCCCCGCATCACCCCTTCGACCTCGGCGACCCCGAAGTCGGTGAGCTTCACGTCGCCGCCGACGCTGAGCAGGATGTTGGCGGGGTTGACGTCGCGGTGGACGATCGGCGCGCCGTTCTCGCCGACCTTCGCCCGGTGGATGTAGTCGAGCGCCTTGAGCAGGCAGCTGGTGATGTACGCCGAGGCCGAGAGCGGCATCGCCGAGCCCGCTTTGACGAACGCCTCCTGCATGAAAGCGAGGGTGCGGCCGGCGACCAGTTCCTGCACCATCAGGTAGTCGATCCCCGCCTTGAAGCAGCGGTAGGTGCGGACGATGTGCGAGTGGCGCAGGCGCACGGTCAGCTTCGCCTCATCGACGAACGCCTTCACGTAGGCGCCGTCGTTCCGGTAGGCGGGCAGCAGGCGCTTGAGCACCACGTCGTCCGGCTCGCCGGGGCTCTTCTGCGTCGTCGGGCGCGCCTTCGCCTGGTAGACCTCTGCCATCCCGCCGACGGCAAGCCTGCCTACCAGTTGATAGCCACCCAGCTCGGTTTCCTGCGCCACGTTGTAGGGACTGTTTACCCCAGAGAGCAGTAGAGGCTCAGACCTTCTTCGGGGCTGCGTAAACCGCTTCGTACTGCGCCGCCGAGTGGTTCCACGAGAAGTCCTGCGCCATTCCCCGGCGGCGGACGGCGAACAGCCGGGGGGCGTCGATCCACAGCGCCCAGGCCCGGTCGCAGGCTTCGGCCAGCGCCCGGGCCGAGTAGGCCTTGAAGACGATCCCGGTCGCCTCGGGCTCGGCGAGGTCCACCACCGTGTCCTTCAGCCCGCCCACCGCGCGAACGATCGGCACCGTTCCGTAGCGCAACGAGTACATCTGGTTGAGGCCACAGGGCTCGAACTTCGAGGGCATCACGAAGAAGTCGCTGCCGGCCTCGACCCGGTGGGCCACCCCTTCGTCGAAGCCGATCTTCACCCCCAGCCGCCCGGGGAACCGGCCGGCCAGCTCGAGCCACTGGTCCTG
Organism: Myxococcaceae bacterium; assembly: GCA_018262385.1. GTDB lineage: Bacteria > Myxococcota > Myxococcia > Myxococcales > Myxococcaceae > JAGSPQ01. The sequence continues at coordinate 2,631 of JAGSPQ010000410.1, forward strand.
CAGGGCCTTCTCGCCGCTGCCGAGCACCACCGCGTACCCGCCGCGCGCCAGCTGCTGCTGCACCACCTGCTGCCACAGCTCGACCCCCTTTTGATCCGACATCCGCCCGACCGAGCCGAACACCGGCCCGCGGGGCCCGGGGTCCAGGCCGAACTCCTCGAGCAGCGCGCGGGTGCAGTGCTCCTTGCCGCTGATGTCGTCGCGCGAGTACGGCGCCGGCAGGTGGGGGTCGCGGTTCGGGTCCCACTCCTGGTCGTCGATGCCGTTGAGGATCCCGGTCAGGTCGGACCTGCGGTGACGCAGCAGCCCGTCGAGCCCGCTGCCGCCTTCCCGGGTCTGGATCTCGAGCGCGTAATTCGGAGAGACGGTGGTGAGCGCGTGGCTGTAGACCAGCGCGGTCTTGAGGAAGCTGAAGTGCCCGTGGAACTCGGACCCCTGGGGGTTGAAGACCGCCCACGGCACGCCCAGCTCGGGCACCACCGACGAGGGGAAGTTCCCCTGGAAGGCGATGTTGTGGATGGTGGTGATGCAGCGGGCGCGGCTCTCGAACGAGGTGCGCATCGCCAGCGCCGCCAGGCCCGGCTGCCAGTCGTTGAGGTGCACCACGTCGGGGTCGAAGCCGGTGAACCGCGCCTGGGAGAGCGCCGCCATCGCAAAGAAGCCGAACCGCCGCGCGTCGTCGCCGTGGCCGTAGAGGCCGGGGCGGCTGCCGAAGTAGGTCTCTTCCTCGACGAAGCTCAGCTGCAGCCCTTCGGCGAGCTGGAGGTTGCGGAAGCGGGCGATCACCGAGCCGAACGGAAACTGCAGCGTCAGCGGGGTCTGCAGCGGCCCGAGGCTGGCGGTGGAGATGCTGCCGTAGCGGGGGGTGACCACCTGCACCTGGTGGCCGCGGGCGGCGAGCGCCGCCGGCAGCGCGGCCGCGATGTCTCCCAGTCCTCCCGTCTTCGAGTAGGGAGCAACTTCTGACGCGACGAAGAGGACCTTCACAGCGCCCCTTCAATAACCGCGAGGCCAACGAGGGTCCGCGTGATCAGGATCAGGATCGGGCGCATGCGCCGCCTCATATCCGATTCGGAGCGGCCCCCCTGCCGCGACCGCGAGATCGCCCCCGGGCGCGCCTAAAGCGCTAGAAGCGGTCTTCAATGACTACCGACTGGAACGAACCGTTTGCGCGCTTCGCCGAGGTCTTCGAGCTCGCGAAGCAGAGCCAACCGAAGGACCCGAACGCCGCCACGCTCGCCTCGGTCGACGCGAAGGGCCGCCCTTCCGCGCGGGTGGTGCTGATGAAGGAGTTCGATTCGCGCGGCTTCGTCGTCTACACCAACTACGAGAGCCAGAAGGGCCGCGAGCTGATCGGGCAGAAGGTCGCCGCGCTCAACTTCTACTGGCCCTCGCTCGATCGCCAGGTCCGCATCGAGGGCACGGTGGAGCAGGTCACCGCCGCCGAGTCCGACGAGTACTTCGCCAGCCGCCCGCGGGTCTCGCAGCTGGGGGCGTGGGCGTCGACCCAGAGCCAGCCGCTCGACGACCGCAAGACGCTCGAGCAGCGGGTGGTGGACTTCGGAGCGAAGTTCGAAGGCCAGCGCGTTCCCCGGCCTCCCCACTGGGGCGGGTTCCGGATCCTCCCCGAGCGGATCGAGTTCTGGACCGGGCGGGAAAGCCGGCTGCACGACCGCCTGGTCTACGAGAAGCGGGGCTCCGGCTGGGTGAAGGGCGCTCTGTTCCCGTAGCGGGCGACCGCTCGGGTGGGGCTGGCGACCGTTGAGAGGAAGACCCGGATCCGCCCGGCTCGACGGCGAATATGCTGCCCACGCCAACCCCCGCTGGGACGTGGAGCTGCTCTTGAGGACCGCCATCATTCACCTCGTCGGCAAGCGCCGCGGGCCGATGCGGCCTGCGCAGGCGGCCGCCTGACCCGCAGCCTCCAGAACTCGGTGGTCCGGGCGACGCTGCTCGCGCTGCTCACTCCGCGCCGGCTGATCCCGATCGCGGTGGTCTGCGCGCCGCTGGTCGCCGCCCAGGTCCGCTTCTCGAAAGATCCGCTCGGGATGCCGCTGGCGATCCTGATGTGCGGGGCGTTCGTCGCGATCGCGCCGGTCTCGTACCGGGTCCTCTTCCCCGAAGGGCTCGACTTCAGCCACGGGGCGATCCGCCTCGTCCTCTACGCCGCCGTCGGCGCGGGGGTGGTGC
>JAGSPQ010000411.1 GCA_018262385.1 Myxococcaceae bacterium
CGCTGCTCGAGGGGCAGAGCTACTACGTGCAGGTGAACGTTCGGGCGATCAGCGGCGCGGTGACCTTCGACACCCTTTCGTTCGTGGTCCGCGGGCCGGAGGGAGCGCCGCCGCTGGGGACGGTGAAGAACTTCCGGCTCGCGCTGCCGGTCGCCACCGACTCGGGGCTCGTCACCGGCACGGTCGCCTGGGACGCGCTGCCCAACGCCGGCGGCTACCGGATCTACGGGAAGGACTCCGCCACCGCTTCGGCCTACCTGCTGCTGTCCACGGTGCAGTCGGGGCTCAGCACCCAGGTCAACATCAGCCTCTCGCTCTTCGACTCGGTGAAGGGAGATGCGTTCACCACTCCGCTCGGCCACAAGAACAAGGTGACGCTGGCGATCGTGGCGACCGATCGGCTCGGCAACGAGACCCCGTTCGCCACCGCCGCGACCGCCGAGCTGGCCGACACCGTCTCGCCGACCGTGGGGTCGGCCTTTCAGGTCAGCGGCAGCGCCAACAACCTCACCGGAGGCGCCGCCGCCACCGTGGTCTACCAGGTGAACTTCAGCGAGCTGATGGCGACCGACACCCCGCCGCAGATCACGCTCCCCAACCCCGGCACCTCGGCCGTCTGGGCCTGGACCGCCGCCAACCGCGGCAGCGTCACCATCACCATCCCCGGCGGGCTCGATGGGCGCGGCACGCTCTCGGTCAGCGCCGCGAAGGACACCTCGGACCTGGCGCAGGCGCTCCCGTTCGACAGCCCGCTGCAGTAGGGGTGGCGCCCGCTTTCGTGGCCCGATTGCGCTAATTCGATGGGGTGCTGATAGAAGGCCGGCTTCAAGTCCTACTGGAGCCCCCATGCGAAACCGGTCTCTCTCCTGGCTGCTGCTTGGCGCCTGCGCGATCTCCTTCACCGGCTGCAGCTCGGGCAACGGCGGCACCGGAGGCGGGAACGGGGGTGGATCGGGCGGAGCCGGCGGAGGCAGCGGCGGCGGGGCGGGCAACGCGATCCGGGTCACCGGCAAGATGGACAACGGCTCGGTGACGCTCGCCGCGCGGGAATCCCCGCTGCGCCGGATCCTCTCGCGGTTCGCCCCCTACGGCACCGCCCACGCCGCCGGGGTGACGGTCGACAACGTGCTGGCGGTGAGCCACGACGGGGCGTTCGTCGAGGCGGTGAAGAACGGCAGCACCTTCTCGCTCACCCTCGAGCGGGGAAAGCTCTACGTGGTGGCGCTGCTCAACGGCACCACGATCGTCGGGCTCTACAAGACCGATCCGGCCACCGACATGGATGCCTTCCCGGTCGGCGCGCAGACCACCGACCTCGACCTCGGCTCGGTGTCCCTGGCCGACGGCGGAGTGAACGGGACCATCGCCTCGACCGAGCTCCTCGCCGGCCTGGGGCTGACCCCGGTGACCGCGACCGGCTTTGGCGCGATGGACCAGGGCCTGCTGCGGTTGGCGAGCATCGACGTCGACGGAAACGGCGTGCTCGACTTCAAGGAGAAGAAGTACTTCTCGCTGAAGATCGGCACTGCGTTCGCGAGCTCCGACAGCTTCGCTTCCCTCGTCGGCAGCTGGAGCAACAAGGCGAACGTCAGCTTCACCTCTTACGGGTTCATGTTTCTTGGCTGTCCGGACGAGCCGGCGCTCGACTGGGCCCAGGCCCGGCTGCACGTCCCCCAGAGCCTGACGATCTGCAGCTCGGGGAACTGCGCCGCCACGACCCAGCCCGGCATCAACGACGAGCTGGCGAGCACCAACGACGTGATCCAGGCCAACGCGCAGAGCTGCCGCCACCTGAACTTCTTCTTCGCCAACCGCTCGGCGATCGCGCCGCTGCCGCCCCCGGCCGGGACCTACGCGGTGAACGTCGGGGCGCGCGCCTTCACCTTCCGCTACGTCGCGACCCCGGACATGAGCGACATGCAGAACGTCTACGTCCCCGCCCTCAAGCTGACGACTGCCGCCACCGGAGCGATCTCGCTGATCGAGTGGCAGTGGTGGAAGAAGCGCGCCGGGGTCTGGTCCCAGCCGACCGAAGCCGAGCTCGCCCTGGTGCTGGAGCGCGCGACGGTGATTCTCGGCCGGCCCCAGTGGGCGGGCGACCCGAACACCGACCGGCTGTCCGTCCCGATGGCGCTGACCGTCAACGGGTCGGTGGTGCCGGCGGCCCACCCCTTCACTCCCGGGGTGCTGATGGTGAACCTCCAGGACAAGGCCGCCTACGACTACTCGTTCGACTTCCGCTGAACAGCCCGGTCAGCGAATCAGCGGCACCGGCTTGCCCCGAATCTGCATCTGGGCCGGGCCCGGCTGAAAGGTCCTCGCCGGGTTGTCGATCAGGATCTCGACGTTGCGCCCCCAGGTCTGGGCGATGGTGGTGAGGGTCGCGCGCCCGTTGGAGAGCAGCAGCACCGGCTGGCCCGGCTCGAGCCCGCGCTGCTCCCGCGGCTCGACCCAGGCGATCCCCTTCAGCTGCCGGCTGTCGTCGAGCTGCACCAGCCCCAGCCCCTGCACCACCTCGGCGCCCGGCCGCACCGCGAGCATCGTGATCGCCCCGCTGATCGGCGCCTTCACCTCGCTCTCCAGCAGCTGCATCTCCAGCTCCTGCACCTGCGACCGCTGCGCGCGCAGCAGGGCCCGGTCTTCCTCCGGCACCTGCTCGTCGAGGGCGGCGCGGGCGTCGGTGATCTCCTTCAGCGCCCAGTTGAGGGTCTCCTCGGCCTCGGGCAGCCGGTTCCCGTCGCGCGTCCGCTCCCGCTCGAGGCTGGACTGGGCGACCGCCAGCTTCGCGTCGGCGCGGACGTAGCGGGCCCGCGCGTCCTGCACTTCCTTCGTCTGCGGCAGGTGGTGGTGGAGGCCGCGGTTGAGCTGGTCGAGCCGGGCGACGGCCGCCTCGAGCTGCCGCAGCTGGGCGGTGACGTCGTAGGTGTAGAGCACCGTGTCCTTCTCTACCCATTGCCCGACCGCGACCGGGACGGCGGCGATCCTCCCGGTGCGCGGAGCGGTGACCTTCGCCGACGCGATCGGGAACAGCGTCGCCTGCCGGATCACCTCGTGGGGGAACGGGACCAGGCTGGCCGCCATCGCCAGCACGCCGAGGGCGAAGAAAGTGCCGGACGCGATCAGCCCCACCCGGCGGCGGCGGGCGGCGGAGTCGACCGGCTCCACCGCTTCCTCCTCCAGCCAGTCGCGCTCGGCCTCGGCGAAGGCGGTGCGAAACGGCTCGACCCGATCCGGGGCCTGCAGGCGCAGCTCGAGCCGCTCGCGCAGCTGGAGCGCCTCTTCGGTCTGCGGCCGCTCGTGCAGCAGGCAGTCGAGGCCCACCAACGCGCGGTTGAGATTTCCGACGCGCCCTTCCCGCAGCGCGAAGCGGAACAGCTGCCGGGTCTTCTCGTCCCACCGCACCCGGCCCTGAAACGGCGGCAGCTCGTCCTTCTCGCGCGGGGTGGCGGTGGGGGTGACGAGGTGGCGCTCTCCCAGCTTCCTCAAGAACCCTTCCAGATCCGCCAGCGTCACCGGCAACCCGAGCTGCCCGGCGGCCTCGACCAGCTGGGTCGCGGTGCGCCGGCCGTCGAGCATCCGGGCGAGCGAGTACTCGAAGCCGCGCAGCCGGAACACCTCTCCGTTGGAGACGTTCCTCACGCTCAAGAACCCCGCCCCCAACCCGTACGGTGGATGGCTGAAGGCGAGGTTGTTGCGCAAGGCAGGGACCACGTCGTTCGGGTTGAGCGGGGGCATGGGTGCTCCTTCGAGGTAGCGAAGCGGCATCGAGGCAAGGCGCATGCCGCCGGTGTTCTTGCGCGTCGAAGGGGCCGCGCGCAGTTTCGTCCCGAGGGTGCGTGGTAGAGGGCTGCGGATGACCCGCCTCCGTCAGGTGCTGAGAATCGTCTTCGCGGTCCACGTCGTGGTCGGGCTGGTCGGGATCGGCGCCCTGCTGGCGGCGCCTCCGCTGACGATCGGCGCCGGCGGCCTTGCCGGGCTGGTGGAGTTCGACTGGCGCTGGGTCCTGCTGGTGCCGTTGGTGGTGGTGTGGGGCGTGCCGGTGGTCGCGGTCGTCACCTGGCGCCGGGCGAGCAGCGCGGGGGTCGAGGTGCAGCGGGTGCGGGAGCTGGTCACCAGCCTGCTGCAGAACCGGCAGATTCCGGTGCTGGTCGACGTGGATGTCCGGGTGCCGGTGAAGATCGAGCAGGCGCTGCGGGTGCCGGTGCAGCTCGACACCCGGATCGCGGTCGACGAGCTGATCGACATCGAGACCTCGGTGCCGATTCGCACCGTGCTCCCGCTCGACACCGACATTGAGACCTCGGTGTTCGGGCTGGGCACGATCAAGATCCCGATTCGCGCCCAGCTGCCGATCGACCTGGTGCTGCCGGTGGTGGGGAAGATCCGGGTGCGCTCGGCGGGGCTGCCGGTGCACCTGAAGGAAGAGGTGATCGTCCAGCTGCCCGAGTTCGAGGTGCCGATCAAATCCCGGATCGAGACCCGGGTCGATCTGCTCGACACCCTGCGCGCGGCGGAAGAGCGCCTGCGGCCCAGTCGTGTAGGGTCCCGCCCATGATCGAATGGAGCGAGAGCCACCAGGCCATCCGCGAGATGGTGAAGAAGTTCGTCGAGACCGAAGTCGCCCCCAGGGTGCCCGAGCTCGAGCATGGAGATCTTCCCCCCTACGAGGTGCTGCGGAAGATGTTCGCGGCGTTCGGGATGAAGGACATGGCCGGGATGCGGGCCGAGCGGGCGATCGCCCGGGCGAAGAAGAAGGAAGAGGCGAAGGCCCGCGGCGAAGAGCTGCCGGCGAAGGAAGACCGCGT
>JAGSPQ010000412.1 GCA_018262385.1 Myxococcaceae bacterium
AGGCGGTGGTGCGGCCGGTGGAGCAGGCGGTGGTGCGGCCGGCGGAGCAGGCGGTGGGGCGGCCGGTGGAGCAGGCGGCGGGGCGGCCGGTGGAGCAGGCGGCGGCACCGGTGGATCGGACGGAGGAACCGCAGGCGGAGCCGGCGGTGCGGGCGGCACTGGTGGCACCGGTGGCACCGGCGGCACCGGCGGAACGGGTGGCACTGGCGGTGGCGGCACTCCGGCGAAGGGCTGCGGCTGTCAGTCCAGCGCGGGTGCGCTCTGGACGCTCGGCCTCGCCTTCGCGCTGCTCGGGCTCAACCCCCGACGGCGCCGGGCATGAAGCAGCTGCTGGTCCTCACTCTGCTGGGAGGGGCGGCCTGGGCTCAGACCATCCCTCCGCAGAAAGGGGATGGGCCAGAGTGGGACGCGGGCACGCCGATCGAGAGCGCGTTCCTGCGTTGCCGCAACTGCCACGACCAGCAGGCCGTCATCGAGCCGGCGATCTACATGCCGTTCGACGGCTGGGTCAGCTCGATGATGGGCAACTCGCAGCGCGATCCGCTGTTTCGCGCCGCGGTGGCGGTGGCCAACCAGGACGTGCCGGGCATCGGTCAGTGGTGCCTGCGCTGTCACTCCCCCCAGGCGTACCTGCGGGGGCACGTGCTCCCGCCCGACGGCGGTGCGCTCGATGCGCTCGATTACGAGGGCGTCACCTGCGACATCTGCCATCGCTCGATCGTCCCCGCCAACGAGCCGGGGGCGCCCTTCGTCGGAAACGCGCAGCTCTACTTCGACGGGTCGCTCAACAAGTACGGCCCCTACCCGAACGTCTCCAGCCCCGCCCACGCCGGCGAGCCGACCTCTTTCACCGGCAGCTCCGAGCTGTGCGGGCAGTGTCACTCGGTGCACAACCCGATTGGCCCCTGGCGCTCGCTCGACGGCGGCACGCTCGGGCCGAGCTTCCCGCTCGACACCACCTACGAGGAGTGGAAGCAGTCGTCGTTTGCCCGCCTGCCGCGCGACGCCGGGTTCGCCTCGTGCGCCGACTGTCACATGCCGCGCTTCACCGGCCCCGACGGCGGCACCGACTACAAGATCGCCAAGGGGATCGGGTTCGGCCCTCGCACCAACCCGCGGCAGCACCTGCTGGTGGGTGGAAACGTCTGGGGGCTGGACGCGGTGCAGGCGGCCAACCCGGACCTCGCGCTCGAGTTCGCCGATCAGTTCGCGGCCACCCGGAAGGCGTCGCTTCAGATCCTGCAGAGCGCGGCCCGACTGACGCTGACCGTGCCTGCCGCCGCGCAGGCCGGCCCCCAGGCGAGCGTCACCGTGCGGGTCACCAACCTGAGCGGGCACAAGCTGCCCACCGGCTACGGCGATGGGCGGCGGGTGGTGGTGCAGCTGTCGGTCGACGGGCAGATCGTCACCGGCGCGTTCGACGGGGGCGCGCTGCTCGGCGACGCCCAGCTGCGGGTCTACGAGGCGCTGCACGGCCGCGCGGCGATCGGCGCCTCCGAGCACCTCGCGCTGCACGACGCGGTGCTGAAGGACTCGCGGATTCCTCCGGCCGGAATGGTGGCCCAGCCGCAGACCCAGCCGGTCGCCGTGGCCTGGTTCACCGCGGCAGACGGCGGCCTGCGCGACTACGACGAGGCGATCTTCACCGTGCCGCTCGCCCCCTCGCTGGCGAACGGAGCGAAGGTCAACGTCACCGCCCGGCTGCTCTACCAATCGACCATTCCCCAATACGTGGAGTTCCTCGCGGCGGAGAACCGCACCGACTCGGCGGGCCAGCGGCTGCTGCAGATCTACAACGCGACCGGCCGGGGCGCGCCGATCGAGATGGCGAGGGCCGAAGCCGAGCTCACCGTTTCCCGGTCCACCGGCTCCGACGCCGGTGCCGGAGGCGGAGCAGGCGGCGGGGGTGGGGGAGGAACAGGAGGCGGCGGGGGCGACCTGACCGGAAGCTGCCACTGCCAGGGCGGCCCCGGGATCGCCGGCCTGGCGCTGCTCGCACTGCTCGCGGCAATCCGGGCTCGCCGGCCCGCGCGCCGTTGATCAAGCGGGTCCTCAAGTCCTGGGCGACCTTGAGCCTCGCCGCGGGCGCGGTGGCGACCGCGTTCGACCTGGCGCTCGGCAGCACGCTGCTCTCCTTCGGCACCCCGACCCGCGCCGCGGCGATGGCGGGGACGACCCTCGGCTCGACGATCGCCTTCTTCCTCAATCGCTACGTCGCCTTCCGGGAGAAGAAGCCGAAGGTGGTGGTTCCCGCGCTGCGGTTTCTGCTCGTCACCCTGGTCGGAATCACCCTCCACGGCCAGGTGGTGGTGCTGCTGCGCGAAGAGGTGGGGGTGCCGTGGGTGCCGGCGAAGCTGATCGCGGACGTGTGCGTCTTCACCTTCGCCCAGCTGATCGTCTTCCGGTACTTCGTCTTTCCCAGGCCGAAGGAAGCGCCGGCTACTTCTGACCCTTCGGGCTGAGCACCAGGGCGAGCTGGCGGGCCTGGGTCTCGCTCGCGCAGCGGTACTCCTGAACCTTCCCTCCTTCGGTCTCGAGACGAATCACCCACACGTCTTCTTCTTTCGTCACGACCGGCTTGGCGTCGCTCATGTCGGGTCGGCGCAAGAGCATGCGACATGCCCACCTTCACCCTTCGGCTTCCGCAGGGTTGCCGAGGCCAGACCTTGCAGGCCGCACGAGTTGCATAGCGACCTTTTGCAGGTGTGTCAGCCGGTCCACTCCCACGCGGAGCGATACCCACCTACAGCCTGCGCGTACTCGACCAGGGCGGCGAAGTAGGGGTGGGCGCTGATGGTGGCCGAGTCGGCGACGACGAACAGGTGGCGCCGCGCCCGGGTGATCGCGACGTTGATCCGCCGCAGATCGGTGAGGAAGCCGAGCGCTTGATCGACGTTGCTGCGCACCAGCGAGACGAGCACCGCGTCCTTCTCGCGGCCCTGGAAGGCGTCGATGGTGTCGATCTCGAGCTGCTCCAGCTCGCCCAGTTGCTCGCGGATGAACGCCGCCTGGGCGCGGTAGGGCGAGATGATCGCCAGCTCGCCCGCCGGCAGCCCCGCGGCCAGCAGCGCGCGCGCCCGGGCGATGATCAGCCCGGCCTCGCCCTCGTTGCGCAACGACTCGGTGCCCGGCGCCTTCGTTTCGTCGAACCCTTTTCCGGCGGTGTCGAGGAACAGCAGCGGCGGCGCTTCCAGCCCCAGCTCGAGCAGCCGGTGGGCGACCGAGGGGTGCGCGCGCAGCTGATCGCCGTAGGTCTGCTTCGAAGGGAACTCCATCAGCACCTGGTTCATCCGGTACTGCTCTTTGAGCAGCCGCTTCACCGCCGGCCCGTGCTCTTCGAGCAGCCGCTCGAACAGGCTGACGCCCAGGCCCTGTGCCTGCGCCTGAATCGACAGCACGGTCGCCGACAGCTGCTGCGGATCTCCGGCGAGGATCACCGTCGGGGCCTTGGTGAACGCGACCAGCGCGGTGGGCTCGGTGGCCTGGGTCGCCTCGTCGAGCAGCGCGACGTCGAACGACTCTCCCGCCAGCACGTGACCGTCGAGCGAGGCGCAGGTCGCGCAGACTACCTGCGAGCGCTCGAGCACGGTGTTCACCGCCTTGCGCTCGAGCTTCCGCGCTTCGTCCATCAGCCGCTTCGCCTCGCCCTGCGCCTCGCGCGCATTCGAGAACCGCGCCCGGCTGCGGCCCTGGCTGCGCTGCCGCCGCGCGTAGCCGAGCAGCTCGAACGCCTCGTCGAACAGCTCGCGGGCGAGGATCCGATCGGGGTGCTCTTCGACCTGGAGGTCGAGGGTGTGCTCCTGCAGGTGCGGCATCACCCGGCCCGGGTGCCCGACCCGCACCGCGCTCAAGCCCTGGTCGAGGCACAGCTCGAGCAGGTGATCGACCGCGGCGTTGCTCGCGGCGGTGCACAGCAGCCGCTTGCCGCCCGCGGCGAGGTGGAAGGCGACCTCGGCGAGCACGGTGCTCTTGCCGGTGCCCGGCGGGCCGTGGACGAGGAAGAAGTCCTGCGCCGCCAGCGCCATCGCGACCGCGTCGCGCTGCTCCGGGTTGAGCGGCCGGGTGGGGGTGAAGTCGGCCGGCCGCTCGAAGCGGGGCTCCGCCCGGCCCAGCAGCACCTCGCGCCGCTGCCGCACCGTTCCGTGCTCGTAGCCCTTCACCTTCAGCACCGCCGACCGGATCCGCTCGTAGGTCACCTGGTTGGCGGCCTTGTCGAGCCTCAGCCTTCCTTCCTGGATCCACGGGGGTGGCGGCTTGTCGAACGCGACCTGCACCTGCTGCCGGGTGGCGCGCACGACCAGGCCGCTGGGCGCGAAGTCCACCTCCGCCTTCCGCGGAGAGACCGAGACCAGATCTCCCGAAGAGAACGAGGCGGGCAGGGGCCGGCCATCGCCCCGCACGAAGGTGATCACCGCCCGCCCCCCGAGGCCGACCGACTCCTCCTTCGACTCGAGATCCAGCAGCACCAGCCCGCGCGACTCGAGCTCCCCCAGCGAGAGGGTCGCCCGCTCTTCGGCGAGCCGCCGCGCCTCGGCGTCGCGCTCCAGCTGGAGCAGCTTCAGCAGTTGATCGAAGTGACGCTCGTCGCGAGGCATCGAGTTGTGCCTTTAGCGGCTAAGATCGCGCGGTGCACATTCTCCTTCTGATCGCGGGGTTGCTCGCGACTGCTCCGGCCGCCGACGGAAAGGAGCTCGAGGTGCTGTTCATCGGCAACAGCTTCACCGAGATGAACGAGCTGCCGTGGATGGTGTTGGCGATGGCGCGGTCGGACGCGATCCCGATGCGCTACGAGCAGGTCACTTCCG
>JAGSPQ010000413.1 GCA_018262385.1 Myxococcaceae bacterium
GGCGCGGCGAGCCCTCCCTGCACGGTGACCGCCGACTACGCGATCGTGCTCAAGCGCCCGTGCCCGACCGATGGGCCGGTGACGCTGTCGGCGAAGGTGGTCGAGTCGACCGCCGATCGGGCGGTGGTGGAAGGGACGCTCGAGGCGCAGGGCAAGGTTCGGGCGACCTGCCGGGGCACGTTCGTCGCGGTGAAAGAGGGACACCCGGCCTATCACCGCTGGTAGCGGCGGGCGGGTGGGAGCCGGGCTACTTCAGCTCGGTCGTCAGATCGCGCTGGCCGGGGCGCAGGGGCAGCTTCTGGTTGTTGCCGAGCGAGTGCCGCTCGTTGGCGATCTTGTCCTGCAGCAGGATCAGGCCGTCGAGCACCTGCTCGGGGCGGGGCGGGCAGCCGGGGATGTAGACGTCGACGGGGATGATCCGGTCGATGCCCTGGAGCACGGCGTAGTTGTCGTAGAAGCCGCCGGACGAGGCGCAGACGCCGAACGCCACCACCCACTTCGGCTCGGCCATCTGGTCGTAGACGCGCTTGAGGATCGGCGCCTGCTTCAGGTTGATCGTGCCGACGACCATCAGCAGGTCGGCCTGGCGGGGCGAGAAGCGGGGGAACTCGGCGCCGAAGCGGGCGATGTCGTAGCGGCTCGAGGCCACCGACATGTATTCCATTCCGCAGCAGGCGGTCGCGAACGGGTAGGTGAAGAGCGAGTACTTGCGCGCCCAGCCCAGGCCCTTGCTGACCATCTTCTCGAAGAACCCCATCGCGTCGGAGCTACGTCGAGTTCAGCCATGTCAGCTCTCCCACTCCAGCGCGCCCTTCTTCCAGACGTAGATCAGGCCCATCACCAGGGTGCTGGCGAAGATGGCCATCGTCGCGTAGCCGAACCAGCCGAGCGCGCGGAAGTTGACCGCCCACGGGTAGAGGAACACCGCCTCGACGTCGAACACGATGAAGAGCAGGGCGACGACGTAGAACTTCACCGCGAAGCGCTGGCGGGCCGAGCCGATCACCGGGCTGCCGCACTCGAACGCCGCGGCCTTGATCGGGTTGGTGCTCTTCGGCCCGAGCCGGGTGGAGAGCTGGGGGATGATGAACGCCATCGCTCCCGCCATGAAGAGGACGACGGCCACAGGAAGATACTGGGTCAGGGGTGTATCCATCGCGGGGGCAACATAAGGATCGAGGCGGTCAGGGTCAAAGCAAATGGGGCGGGCGGCCGGGGTTGGAAAAGCGAGTAGTCTCGGCCGCCGCCCGTGAACGTCACCTGCTCAAAGTGCAGCAAGACGTACGCCCTCCCCGACGCCGCGTTCGTGGCCGGGGTGCACATCCGGGTGCGGTGCAAGGGCTGCCAGAACGTCTTCGAGGTGACCCAGGCGCCGCCCGCGCCGCCGCCGGGCCAGCCGGTGGCGCCGAGCAGCGCAGGCGATGCGCTCTGCGAGGTCCCCGAGTCGGCGATCTCCGATCCGCACAAGCCGCCGGGCGAGATCACCAAGTACTTCATCGCCCAGTCGGGAGCCTCGAAGCGCAACCCGGCCTGGAAGATCGCCCTCTTCGTGGTGGGGGGCCTCGGGCTGCCGATCGGGATCCTGTCCCTGCTGTCGTCCTTGAGCGTCGTGAAGCTGAACGTCACCCGCACCAACGCCGAGGGCGAGACGGTCGAGGAATCGTTCTTCTCTTCGGCGGGGGTCTCGGGCCTGAAGGACCTGATGACCGGCGAAGAGAGCCGGCGGCGGGAGGTCGCGGCGAAGGTCAAAGCGGAGAAGGCGGCGAAGCTCGCGGCGCAGCAGGCCCAGCAGGCGAGGGCGGCCACCCCGCTCGACGGCCCCAGCCGGATGGGAGGCACGACCGGCGCGGTGGCGACCGGCGATCCGGACATGGTGGGCGGAACCGGCCCGGGCGGGATCGGCGCGCTGCGCAAGGACGCGGTGCCGAAGCTGCGGGGCGTGGAGAGCGCGACCCCGGCTCCGGCGACGGCGGGCGGGCTGGACGAGGCGGTGGCGGGGAAGGTGGTCGGCCAGTCGCAGCCGGCCTTTCAGGGGTGCATCGAGGAAGGGCTGCGGCGCAACCCGGGGATGAGGGTCGGGAAGGTCTCGGTGGTGGTGCTGGTGGCGAAGTCCGGAGTGGTGAAGTCGGCCAGCATCAACCCGAAGCAGCACGAGAGCACCAACTGGGGCGGGTGCCTGGTGCAGCGGGCGAAGCGGATGGTGTTCCCGCCGTTCGAGGGCGACGACGAGGCGGAGGTGCAGGTGCCGCTGGTGGTCGGGCTGGGGCTGTAGCCGGCGCGGGCCGGGCGGCTCACTTCACCAGGTCGGCGAGGTCGAGCGAGGCGAGGACGAAGTCCGGCTGCTCCTTGACGACTGCTTCGAGCTCTTTCCTGGCGGTCGCCTTGTCCTTCTTGTCGAGCGCTCCGAGCGCGCGCGAGTAGCCGAGAGCCACCTTCAGGTTCGACTTCGCCGGGCGCCGGGCGGGCGCGGCGCCCTCTTTGGCCGGCGCGGCGGCGGCGGGCAGCCGGGTGGTGAACTCCTGGTAGATCTTCTGCGACAGCTCGGCTTCGAGATCGAAGAAGGTGTCGGGCGGGCCCCGGACGCGCAGGCCGCCGACGGTGAGGGTGGTGGCCACGTCGATGGTCCGGGTGCTGATCGCCATCTGGCCCTGCACGACGAAGTACCCGCCGATCACCACGAACTGGGCGCCGAGGAGCTTGCCGATCTTGACCGCCGTCTCGGGGTCGACCTTCTTGGTCTCGTTGAGCTTGAGCTCCTCGAAGATTTCCTGCATCCGCGCCCGCTCGACGAGGGCGATGCCGGGGTGCCCGACGAGGTCGGTGATCAGCATCTGGGCGAGCCCCTTCTTCAGCGCCTCGAGCTCCCCGCCCTGGTCGTAGTCGAAGTAGAGGATCGCGACCGTCGGCTTCTTCGCTGCCGCAGCGGGGCCGGCGGGCGGCGGGGCGGCGAGCGCGGTGAGGGCGAGCAGCGAAACGACGGCGGCGATCGAGCGTCTCATGGGGCCCTTCGTACCACGCACCGAGGGCTACTGAATGACCCGGGCGAGCTTGAGGATCGCGGTCTCGAACTTCGCGCCCACGCTCTTCGCGCCCTTCTCGTTGATCAGGATCTGCGGCTTGCCGCCGGTGACCTGCACTCCGATTGGCAGCCCGAACTCGACCATCGAGGCCTCGAGCGCGATCACGTAGGCCTGGTTGTCCTGGGCGACGTCCCACACGTGCTTCAAGGTGGCGGTCGACAGCCCGGGGACGACCAGCAGCGCGGAGGCCCTGGTGCGATCGATCTCGGCTTGCAGCGACGCCTCGTCCTTGAACTCGGTGCCCGCGTACTTGAGCGGGCGGTTCTTCACCTTCTGGTTCGGCATGTCCTTCAGTCCGTCGAGCAGCAGATCCCGCTTGTCGGACTGGCTGGCCTCTGCGACCACCAGCACGGTGAAGTCCCCCAGCCCGCGGGAATCGAAGTTGGTGTCGTAGGTGAGGGCCTTGAGCAACATCGGCATCGCGATCTTCGCGTCGGCGGCAAGATCCCCGGCGCGCGCGAGGGCAGAAAAAGACAACACCAACAAAACGCACATCGTTCGGAATGTCTCGGACACGGTCGCGGGCAACTTACCCAACCTTGGGGTGGATGTAGACTTCCTGTGATGCCGTCCGCCCAGGAAGTTCTGCGGCTGTTGCCGTTTGCACCGAAAACCGGGATCGGGAGCCTGCCTCATGCCGAGGTGGACGCGGCGCTGCGCCTGTCATTCACCCACGAGCTGCCCTTCCTTCCCGAGCTTCCGGCGCGGAGCCCGACCGAGCTGATGCTGCCGGCGGCGCTCGAGCGGCTGCCCGGGCTGGGCCGGGACGGCACGATCGACGTCGAGGGCTGGCGGAAGAAGCGGGATCCGTTCGGCTTCGAGGTCGAGCAGGCGCTCTCCTCGGGCGAGCTGTCGGGCTTCGAGCCGGCGGCGCATGCCTGCTTGGCGCCGTTCTTGAGCCAGGTGCACAGCCGGAGGCTGCCGCTGGCCAAGGTGCAGCTGGCGGGGCCGGCCACCGCGCGGTGGTATGCCAAGACCTCGAGCGGAGAGCCGGCGAGCGAGATCGCCGAGCTCGATCAGCAGATCTTCCGGCTGCTGCTGGCCCGAACGCTGGCGCTGGTGAGCGCGGTCAAGCGGGCGGGGGCGACGCCGATCGTCTTTCTCGACGAGCCGGGGCTGATCGCGCTCGATCCGGCGAACGCGCGCCACGGGCTGCTGCTGCAGGAGCTCAAGCTGCTGATCCACTCCGCGCAGAAAGCGGGCGGGCTGGTCGGCATTCACTGCTGCGGCAACACCGACTGGGCGGCGCTGCTGGGGTTGGGCCTCGACGTGCTGTCGTTCGATGCGCGGCTGTCGATCGACGCGGTGCTCGAGGAGCGCGCGGCCTGCCAGTCGTTCTTCGCTTCCGGAGCGACCTTCGCCCTCGGCCTCATCCCCACCGACGCGGACGAGAAGTACGCGGTGCCCGAGCTGGTCGACGCGATCGAGGTCTCGCTGCGGGCGACGATCCCGAGAGTCGGGGGGCTGCTGGGGCGGATGATCCTCACCCCGGCGTGCGGGCTGGGAGGGCGAACGGTGGAGGACGCCGAGCGGATCCTCGCTGAGTTGGCCCAGGCGCAGCTGCGGCTGAAGGCGCTGGCCTAGAGCACCGAACAGGTTCCCGCCCTTGCTGCGGCGAACGATGCTCTCGCTATGGCGGGCAGGCTCGCCTCGCGACGGAGCGGCAACCTGTTCGGTGCTCTAGACCTTCACCTGGTCGAGCGGCCCGGTGCTGTCGCCGAAGCCGGTGGAAGGAACGCCGGTGGCGAGCAACATCGAGTGGAACAGGTTTCCGACGCTCGGGGCGTTGGCGTACCGCAGGTGCCGGCCGGGGGTGAAGTTCCCGCCCGCCTTGCCGCCGACCAGGATCGGCATGTTGAAGTGGCTGTGGGAGTCGCCGTCCTCGATCTCGCTCGAGAAGAACGCGAGCGAGTTGTCGAGCACGGTGCCGCCGGCCTCGGGAATCGCCTTGAGCTTGCGAAGCAGGTACGCGAACTGCTCGACCTCCCAGGTGTCGATCTTCTGCAGGGCGGCGAGCTTGGCGCCGTCTCCGCTGTGGTGTGACAGCTCGTGGTGACCGTCGGTGATGCCGAGGAAGTCGTAGACGTAGCCCGAGCCGGCGTTCTGCAGCATGAAGGTCGCGACCCGGGTCAGGTCGCACTGAAAGGCGAAGGCGATCAGATCGAGCATCTGGGTGGTCTTGACCCGGATGTCCGGAGCGCCGCCCGGCCGCGCTGCGGGCTGGCAGGAGGTCGGCTGCTCGCTGGCAATCCGCACCTCGAGCTCGCGCAGGCCGGTGCTGAACTCCTCGATCTTCCGCTTGTCGGTGGTGCCCAGCCGCGCCTTGAGGGTGGTGGCGTCGTCCTTCACCGAGTCGAGCAC
>JAGSPQ010000414.1 GCA_018262385.1 Myxococcaceae bacterium
CTGGGCGTGCAGCAGCGGCGCGGGCTGGGCCTGCGCGAGCGACGTGCACAGCAAGAGCGGAAGTGACAGACGCATCGGTTCCTCCGAGGAGAGAGGGGGAACCTATTACGACCGAGGGCCCCCCGGGGTCGCGCACCAAGGCAATACCGCGTGGTCTTCGCCTTCACCGCTCCAAATGCAGCGGGCGTGACGGTGACGGATTACCACTGAAGCTGGAGGAACCCTTGATTCCGAAAAACCGTCCCCCCGTGCACCCCGGAGAAGTCCTTCAGTTGGATTTTCTCGACCCGCTGGGAATGACCCAGACGCTTCTGGCGGCGAAGATGAAGGTCCCCATTCAGCGCATCAACACCCTGATCGCCGGAAAAAGGAACATGAGCGCTGAAACTGCGGTCTTGCTCGCCAGGGTTTTCGCGCCTTCCGCTGAGTTCTGGATGAACCTCCAGGCAGCCCACGACATCTGGCACGCCCAGCGGAAGGTCGGTTAGCCGCGCTTCGCCTACCCGCTCGCCTTGGCTACTTCTCGAAGCAGTAGAGGCGCCGCTGCTCGTTGCAGCCGCAGAGCGTGGCGCTCCTCCAGTCGACGGCCGAGCGTGCGTTGCCGCAGCGGCCGTTGTTGCCCCCCAACTGGTTCGTCCAGCCAATGCAGCTGTCGTTGCTGTCGCCCGTCCACACGTAGACGTCCTGCTCTTGAACGCTGGTGTTCACGATGAATCCGTACTCATCGACGGCGGGCAGAAAGGAGGGCTCCATCGCGGCCTGGATGTCGGCCTTTGATTCGAACAGCTTGTTGGAGGTTCGCCACAGGTACCAGGGACCCGCGTCGGGCAGCCGCGCGCTCCCGCTGGTGGTGGAGTTCCCGAGGAGAGCGACCCAGTCGCCGCCGAGGCCCGCGTCCGCCGCGCTGTCGACGCACAGCGCGTCCGCCTCAGCCAGGCCGCCGAAGTTGCCGGGCGTCCGCTGCGACGAGAGGAAGAACTTGTTGACGGCTGCGCACGCGCCCGGCGCGATGCAGTTCTGTGCGCCAGGGCACTCGACGCACGCGGCCCCGCCGGTGCCGCAGCGCCGGAAGCTCAGTTGGGTGTTGCAGCCGCCGTCGGTCTGGCAGCACCCAGTGGCACAGGTGGACGCGTTGCAGGCGAGGGGATCGAGGCAGCTCCCGTTGCTGCACTGAAGGGTGCCGGTGCACTGCACGCAGGCGGCTCCGGCTTTGCCACAGGCGGCGGTGGTGTCGCCGGTGTCGCAGGTGCCGGTGCTGGTGCAGCAACCGGTCGGGCAGGTGCTCGCGGAGCACTGGGCGGTCCCGCCGCCGCTCCCGCCCGCCGAGCCGCCAGCGCTGCCGCCCCCCGAGCCGCCGGCGGTTCCGCCGCCCGCCCCCCCAGCGGAACCGCCGCCCGCCCCACCCGCGGAACCGCCGCCCGCCCCACCGCCTGTTCCACCCCCACTGCTGCAGCCAAAGGCGGCGACTGCCAAGACGAGCAGACCGAGCCGAAGCGACGAAACCATGGATACGTTCTCCAGGAGAAAAGGAAGGGTGGTCACGGGTTGAGATCCCACACGTCGAGGGCCACCGAGCAGCGCGAGCAGACGACGACTGCGGACACTGACGGGGAGCTTGAATTCGCTGGAAGCGGAACGGGCTGAGAGACACCGAGCCGAGCGGGGTTGGAGTCTCTGGGAAGGGGCCGCAAGCGCGGAAAAGTACCGTGGCGTTCGTGAGCGAGACATGGGGAGTTTGTCGACAGGCCCTCTCGCCGCGCCTCGGGGTACTCTTCGGCGCGCGAGGGCGGAACCCTGGGAAGGCAGCCACCACAGCGACGGCGGGAGAGCACGCCGCAGGGCACGACGGGTGCTTCCGCGTCGCGACTTCTGATCGGTTCACGCCTCGCGGTGGTCTTCAGCCATCCGCTGAACGACTCGGAGCAGCGGGTCCTCAGTCGCAGCGAGCACCAGGTCTTCTTGCTGCTGCTGGGCGGCTTTCGCGCCCGCGCGGCCGCGAACCTGCGCGGGACGACGCTCAAGACGGTGACCAAGCAGATCGAGGCCATCTACCGGAAGCTGAAGGTGCGCTCGCGCGCGGAGCTCGCGCAGCGCTACTCGCTGGACAGCTTCAGTCGACCGACCGCACCAGGCTCACCAACTGCGCCCGCGACGTCACGCCCAGCTTCCGGCAGCCGCGCGAAATGAACGTGGCGACGGTCGACGTCGAGCGCCCGAGCTTCCAGGCGATCTCCTTGTTCGACTGGCCCTCGGCGACCGCGCGAACGACCTCCTCTTCGCGCGGGGAGAGGGCGGAGAGCGAGGGCGCCTCTTCGTTGGGCACCGCGACGAGGTAGCGGCGGCCGTCGGTGTCGAACGCATCGATGATGCTCCAGCGCCCCGACGTCAGCTGCGGCCACAGGCGCAGGGCGTCGTCGACCTGGGTGTCCGTCTTCGCCGTCCGCGCGCGCTCGAGGCGACAGACGGCGTCGCGCAGCGCCACCCGGGCCGCGCGGCTCCTCGCGCTGCCGGAGGCGTCGAGCACCGAACCATCGGGTGAGAAGATGGCCTCGGCCTGGGTGAGGAGCGCCTGGGTGCGCAGCCGGCCCCGGGTCCGCAGGGCCACCCGCAGGTGAGAGACGATCGAGGAGAAGGTCCGCCGCGTGCGGCTGAGCTCTCCGGGCGACACGATGTCGGGCCGGTTGGCGACCACGCACAGCGCCTCGCCGGACGAGCGGTCATGGACGAAGAGGTTCAGTGAGTCGACGTAGAACAGCCGCGGCGGCTCGGGCGCAGGCTCGCGCCGGAAGGCGTGGGACCAGCCCTGGTCGGAGAGGCTCTCCAGCTGCAGCGACAGTGAAGGGAGTTGTGGCGGAAGCCGGGACCAGAGTTGTTGCGCAGAACAGACCGGGCCCTGGCCGAGCATCGCCAGGAAGGTCGGGCTGTCGAGCGGCTCGACCACTGGCTTCCACCAGTTCTCCAGCCACATCGTGTTCCACCGGCTCGTCCCGCCATGGAGCACGGGGGTGGACAGTTGGTGGCGCTCGGCGCCAAAGCTCACCCCCAGCGTCTGCACCCCCGAGCCCTGGTCAAGCACCGGGGAAAGGGCGCGTGCCACGTTCGGGAGCCACTGCTCCGGATCCTCAGCCAGGCGCCAGGTCGCGTCCATCGCCGCCAACAGCCGTCGGCTCGTCGAAGGAGTCACTGTCGCCCGAAGAAACTGCTCAACGTGCCCCCGATCGCCACCCACAGCGCGTCGGACGGGATGTAGAGGAAGACATCGCAGTTGGGGTCCCTGGTCGTCCCCTGATAGCCCGACGTGAAGCTGCATTCGCCAGCCGGCAGGACCACGGTTCGGTTCGACATCTCCTTGCCGTTGCGCGAGCCGTCCGTGCAAGACGTCCGGGTTGCGACTGTCGGGCCGGCGTAGGTGATCTTCCGACGGGTCTCTCCAACCGGCGTGTACTGCCCACGCTGGGTCAGCGTTTCGATACAGCCGTCGAGCTGGTACGCGGTCGCCGAGAAGGTGGTGGTCTGCGAGCCCTCCCAGCTGTTGTCGGCTCCAAACGTCAGGCCGAACACCACGGATTTCCGGTCGATGCGGAGGAAGCGAACCGTGTCGACGGGGATCCCTGCCACCGCGTCGATGCCGAGCCCCCAGTCGCAGGTGCCCCGGGCGCCGCACAAGAGATTGACCCCGTACCGGTACGTTCCGTTCAGCGGTGTCGAGGACGTGCTTGCGCCGTTCTCCGCAGGGGCAGCGCAGCCGCTGCGCACCCTCGCGCCCGTCGTCGAATTCGAGAGTGAGAGCGCTTGATTGGACGCTTTGGTGAAAGTCCCCATCCAGGTCGTCTTCTCGGTGCAGCCCGCGTGCGCCGCCGCATCCACCTTGTAGGTTTTTTCCTCCGACAACCGCCACGTAGAATCTTCTCCGAACGCGATCTCGAATCTGTTCCAGGTCGTTTCGTCGGCTCCGCCATTCTGGGCGTCCCAGGTTCCGAGGAGAGGATCCCTGCCGGGCTCTGGAGCGTCCGACGGGTCGGAGAACGTCCAGCTACCGACAACCGAAGGAGGGGGGCCCCCGCAGTGCACCGCCGCCAGGAGGACCGCCAGCGCCGTCGAGAGTCGAGTTGCCATCGGGTTCAGTGGCGTCTGGGGGACACCGAAGACTAGACGGCCAGGAACGCAAAGCAGAGGGAGTAGCGCTGTCTGCCGCCGACCGCGGCCAACGTCACCAACACGGACCTGAGCATCTCGACCCCCTCCTTCGCGTTCTTGGTCTACCCGCGGGGAGCTTCAATCGCGTACCGCCGATCGTCCACGGCACGGGTTGCAGGAGCTGGGAAGGGGCGGCAAGCGTTCAAAAGTACCGCTGCGCCGGTGGGCGAGACATGGGGAGTTTGTTGACACGCCCTTGCGCCCCCCACCGGGTGTTTCTGCGTCGCAGCTTTAGATCCGTTCACGGCTCGCACTGGGCGTCAGCCATCCGCTGAACGATTCGTCGCGGGCTGGCCGCGCAACGCGAGCGGCCCGAGCAAGGTGGAGGCGCGTTCGGCTTCTGGCTCAGAGTGTTTTGTCTTGTGGCTTCTTTCTGGTAGCTGCCGCCGCTCACTTTCGGGGGATCACCTACACATGAAGAAGATTCTGAGCGGTCTGGTCGCGGCGCTGATGCTCGTGGCCTGCGGCGGCACTGGCGGCGGCACCGGCGGCGGCACGGGCGGCGGCACCGGCGGCGGCACGGCTGGCGGCACCGGCGGCGGCACGGCTGGCGGCACCGGCGGCGGCACGGCTGGCGGCACCGGCGGCGGCACGGCTGGC